>DATBIY010000026.1:0-34773 GCA_036556695.1 Candidatus Limnocylindria bacterium | reverse complement strand
CCGGACCTGGGCAGCGGCACCTTCGACCGGCCGGACCGTCCCGCGGCGGCGAGCGAGCCGGGGGGAGAGTTGGCATGGCGTGCCGGCGACCGTGTGCGGCATCGGCGCTTCGGAGAGGGGATCGTCGTCTCCAGCCAGTGGGTCAAGGGCGACGAGGAGGTCACCGTGGCGTTCGTGGGCCAGGGCGTGAAGCGGCTGATTGCCGCCTACGCCGGCCTGGAGCAGGCGTAGGTGGCCGGCCACACGGCGGCGGGCCCGCGGTAGGATCGGCCCTGGAGGACGCAACGTGGTGATGGAGCCCGGCGATGCACGGGTGCAGGCCCTGGTGGCGGAGCTCGAGGCGGCACGTGCCGAGTTCGTGGCGGCACTCGACGACGTGGAGCCGGACCTGCTGACCGCGCCCGGCCTGGTGGGCGACTGGAGCGCTCGGGAGCTCGTTGCGCACCTGGGCTATTGGACCGGTCACGCCGCCGAGGCGCTGCACAGCGCCGAGCAGGATCGGCTGGCGGATTTCGGCGAGGACGAGCTGGACGTGGATCAGCGCAACGAGGTCGTGGCGCGGGTCGCGGCGGAGACCGACCTGGCCACCGTCCGCAAGCGCGAGGAGGCGGCCTACGAGGCGCTGCTCACCCGTCTGAAGCGCGTGGACCCGGCCACGCTGGGCGACACGGTCAGCTACGGCGACTCGCTCGAGCGGGTCATCAAGGACGACGGCGCCGAGCACTACCGCGAGCACACGCTTGACCTCCGCTCGTGGTTCGACGGAGCCGATACGGACGTTACCGACACGGACGCTGCCGAGGGAGATCACGAGGAATCGTGACCGCCACCGACCCGGCCGCCCGCATCGCGGAGCTTCGCGACGAGCTCAACGACGCGAACTACCGCTACCACGTCCTGGACGACCCGAAGATCAGTGACCGCGAGTACGACCTGCTCTTCCGCGAGCTGAACGAGCTGGAGGCCGCGAACCCGGAGCTGGTCACCCCGGATTCACCCACCCAGCGGGTCGGGGCGCCGGTTCAGGGTGGCTTCCCGCCAGTCCGTCACGACGTGCCGATGCTCAGCCTGGGCAATGCCTTCGGGCACGACGACCTGCGCGACTTCGACGCGCGCGTGCGTCGCGGTCTGGGTCGCGGGCCGGATGACCCGCCGGTCACCTACGTCTGCGAGCTGAAGATCGACGGGCTGGCCATCAGCCTCCTGTTCGAGGGCCGGCGCTTCGTTCGCGGCGCGACACGGGGCGATGGCACCACCGGCGAGGACGTGACCGCCAACCTGCGCACCGTGCGGGCCATCCCGTTGACGCTGCTGGAGGACCCGCCGGGTGATCGGCTCGAGGTGCGTGGCGAGGTGTACATGCCGCGCGGCGCCTTCGCCGCCCTCAACGAGCAGCTGGAGAAGGAGGGCAAGCCGCTCTACGCGAATGCTCGCAACACGACCGCCGGGACGGTGCGCCAGAAGGACCCCAGCGTCACCGCCAGTCGGCACCTCAGCCTGTGGACCTACCAGCTGGTCGGCGCGCACGGCCTGGAGAGCCACTCCCAGTCGCTGGAGCTGCTGCGCCGCCTGGGCTTCCCGGTGAACCCGCATGTACGGCGTGTCGCAGGCATCGACGAGGTCATCGCCTTCACCGAGCAGTGGGCCGAGGCGCGCAAGGACCTTGACTACGAGACCGATGGGATGGTGATCAAGGTCGATTCCCTGACGGAGCAGCAGCAGCTCGGCTTCGTCTCCCGGGCCCCGCGCTGGGCCACCGCCTACAAGTTCCCCGCCGAGCAGGTGACCACCAAGCTGGAGGAGATCGAGGTCTACGTCGGCCGCACGGGGGCCATGACCCCGGTCGCGCATGTCACGCCGGTATTCGTCGGCGGCACGACGGTGCGCAACGCCACGCTGCACAACATCGACGAGATCCGGCGCAAGGACCTGCGCGTCGGTGACACGGTGGTGCTGCAGCGGGCCGGCGACGTGATCCCGGAAGTCGTCTCGGCCGTGGTGGATGCCCGGGACGGCTCGGAAACCGTGTGGGAGATGCCGTCCGCCTGCCCGGTGTGCGGGACCGATGCCGTGCGGGAGGAGGGCGAGGTCGTCTGGCGCTGCCCGAATCCCTGGTGCCCGGCGCAGCGCATCGGCGGCCTGCTCCACTTCACCGGCCGCGGAGGGATGGACATCGAGGGAGCCGGCTTTGCGGTCGTCAACCAGCTGGCGGAGCGCGGGTTGCTCAACCAGCCGGCCGACCTGTTCAAGCTATCGGTCGAGACGCTGGAGGGACTGGACCGATTCGCCCGCAAGTCCGCCGAGAACCTGCACTCGAAGATCCAGGCGGCTCGGCGCCGGCCGCTGGCGCGCATCCTCAACTCGCTGGGAATCCGCCATGTCGGTGAGCAGACGGCGATTGACCTGGCGAACTGGCTCTCCGCTGAAACCCCGCGCGGCGAGGATGAATCCGAGGCCGATTGGAGCCGCCGCGTGGCCGATCGCCTGCGCGGCGCCTCCGCCGAGGAGCTGACCGCGGTGTTCGGGATCGGTCGCGTGGTCGCCGAGGGCATTGCCGTCTACTTCGCCGACGAGCACACCGCCGGCACGCTCCACGCCCTGCTGGACGCCGGCGTGGTCGCCGAGGCGCCGGAACCGGGCGCCGCGCCCCCCGAGCCAGGCACCGGCCCACTGGCGGGCAAGACAGTCATCGTGACAGGCACGCTCGAACGGTTCAGTCGCCAGGAGGCGGAGGAGGCGATTCGCGCCGCAGGGGGCCACGCCGCGGGATCCGTCTCGAAGTCGACCGACTACCTGGTAGCCGGCGAGAAGGCTGGCAGCAAGCTCGCCAAGGCCGAGAAGCTCGGCGTGCCGGTGCTCGACGAGGACGGGTTCCGGCGGCTGCTGGAATCCGGCTCTCCATGAGCGACCTGGCGAGCCTTGCGGAGCAGCTGCTGAGCCTGCATCATGGACCCAGGCCACTGATCCTGCCCAACGCCTGGGACGTGGCATCGGCCCTGGCGGTGCAGCGTGCCGGCGCCGCTGCCATCGCCACGACCTCCAGCGGTGTGGCCGAGTCGCTCGGCTACCCGGACGGTGAGGCCATCCCGCCGGGCGAGATGTTCGCTGCCGTGGCACGCATCGCCGTGGCGGTATCGGTGCCGGTCACCGCCGACGTGGAGGCTGGCTACGGCCTGCCGTATGAGGCGCTGGTGAGCCGGTTGCTGCGGGCCGGCGCCGTGGGCCTGAACCTGGAGGACACCGACAGGAGCGGCGACGCGCCGCGCCTGGGGGATAGGGACAAGGCAGCGGAGCGTATCGGCTCCATCCGCCGCGCCGCGGACGCCGCAGGCGTGCACGTTGTCATCAACGCGCGGGTCGATTCTTTCCTCCGCGGGTCTGGCGTACCCGACGAGCGACTTGAGGATGCGCTAAAGCGCGGGATCGCCTACCGGGAAGCCGGAGCAGACTGCGTGTACCCCATCTGGCTGACCGATGCGGATGCTATCGCGCGGCTGGTTCGCGAGCTCGCGGCCCCGGTCAACGTGCTGCTCCGGCCCGGCGCTCCATCCGTCGGCGACCTGGAGGCCATGGGCGTGCGCCGAATCAGCGTCGGCGCGGGACTTGCGCACCACACCATGGCGCGCACGGAGCAGGTGGCGCGGCAGCTCATCGAGGGCGACGGCAGCGCATTCCTGGCATAGACGAGAAGCTGGAGGCAAGACGTGAGTGACGTGATCCGCCAGGCCATGGACTCCGCCACCGCCTGGGTGCGCGACCATCAAGACGAGGCTCGCTACACCGACTCGGTAGCCACCGCCCGCCTCGAGTCGGGCCTGCGGGTGTCAGTCAGCGGCCCGTCCGGCGAGTTGCTCGCGACCGACATGCCGAAGGCGGTTGGTGGCGGCGCCTCCGCGATCAGCCCCGGCTGGGCGTTCCGCGCCGCCGCGGCAGCGTGCGTCCTGTCTCTCGCCACGATGCGTGCGGCTCAGCAGGCGATCGACGGCTTCCGCTGCGAGGTTGACGTCGATTCCGAGTCCGACGACCGCGGGATTCTCGGGCTCGACGAGAGCGTGCCGGCGGGCCCCCTCTCGGTCCGCATCGTCGTCCGCATGAGCGCCAGCGCCGCGGGCCGCGAACAACTCGGCGCCATCGCCACGTGGGCAGTGGAACACTGCCCGGTGTCCGAGTCACTCGCTAGGCAGGTGCCGGTCACCATCGACGTGACGCCGGGGCGCAGCCAACGGTGACCATTGGCCATCTTTGCGGCATCAGGCCGATGGCGCAGCCGCCACATCGCCCAGATGCCGAAAGCCGGTCCGAACGCCAGGGCGGCGAAGGCAACGCCGAGGCGCGTCCCGCGCGCAAACTCGTCGTCGAAGTGGAGCGGATTGCGGTCACTCGTTCACGAGGCGTCGCCCTCCGCCAGGAAGGCCTCGACCATCTTGTCGTAGCCGCTGAACGAGGTGCGGACCGTGTGGCCGCAGTCCGGGTCGACCTCCAGCCGCGCGCCGAGGATGCGCTCCGCCACCAGCCGCGTCGACTCGAGCGGCACGACCTGATCGCGTCCACCGGCCAGCACGAGCGTCGGCACGCTGATCTCCCCCAACCGATCCGTGACGAAGGAGGACGGATCCAGCGTGGCTCGCAGCTCACCGATGAAGCGCTCCGGAGTCGCTGGCCGCGGCTGCAGTCGCGCGGCCGCCTCGAAGGCAGGCGCCGGGCCAGAGGCCGGCCGCATGACGGTGGCCATGTGGCTGAAGAACATTCCCCAGTCGTCGCGCTCGGCCATGTCGATCCACTTGGCCATGCGCCCGTCCATCTCGGAGCCGGCCGGCGTCTCGGAGGCCACCGAGGCGAGCACCAGCCGCGCCACGAGCTCCGGGTGGTCGACGGTCAGCCACATGGAGATGCGCCCGCCACCTGACTCCGCCTCGATGGCGAAGGGCGGTTGCGGTCCGCCGTTGGCCGCCAGCCAGCCGATGGCCGTGGCCACCGCATCGGCAATGACGCGTGGGTGAAGCAGGTGCTCCACCGGCTCACCCGGGTCGGGCAGCGGCCGGCCGATCACCGTCACGTGGCGACGTGCGGCCCGGCCCTCCCATCGGCGCAGGAGCACCTGCTCGGTGCCGGCCAGCGGTCGCAGCCCGGTCTCCACGCCTCCCAGGACCAGGACGGGCACCCCGGTCGCGCCGGTCGCGGCAGGCAGCCGATAGGCCTCGATCCGCCCGCCGCGGATCGGGATGGAGACAGTGCCAGGATCATCTGCCATGAGGTCCATTGTCGCCTGCTAGCATCGGCTCATGATCAGCCGCGAGGATGTCGAGCACGTCGCTGCCCTGGCACGCCTTGGCCTGACCGATGACGAGATCGATCGGATGCAGGGCCAGCTGAACCGCATTCTCGAGGCTGTCAACGTGCTGCAGTCGGTCGACACCAGCAGCGTCGGCCCCACCGCGCAGGTCATCGCGCTCGAGAACGTGATGCGCGACGACGTGGCGCGACGGTCCACCGATCGCGAGGCGATCCTGGCCAACGCGCCACTGCGCGAGGGCGCCCTGCTCCGCGTGCCGGTCGTTCTGGAAGAGGGTCGCTAGGCCGATGGCATCGCCGCCCACCGCCGCGCTCCCGCTCGCCGATCGCACGATCACCGAGGTGGGAGAGCTCCTCCGCCGGCGCGAGACGAGCTCGCGCGAGCTGACCGAGGCCTGCCTGGCGCGGATAGATCGCGATGCGGAGCGCCTCAACACCTTCTTGGCGGTTGGTCGCGAGCAGGCCCTGGCAGCGGCCGATGCCGCGGACGCTGCCCTTGCCCAGGGCGAGGGCGATGGCCGCCCGCTGCTGGGCATTCCCTACGCCCTGAAGGACATCTTCGTGACGCGGGCCCTCGATGACGCCGGCAAGCCGGATGGCGGCCTGCCGACCACGGCCGGCAGTCGCATCCTGGAGGGCTACCGCTCCCCGTACAGCGGCCACGCCGAGGAGCGGCTCACCGCCGCCGGCGCCGTGCTGCTGGGCAAGACCAACTGCGACGAGTTCGCCATGGGCTCGTCGAACGAGAACAGCGCCTACGGCCCGGTCCGCAACCCGTGGGACGAGTCGACGGTGCCGGGTGGCTCATCCGGCGGCTCGTCTGCCGGAGTCGCGGCGGGCGAAGCCTTCTTCGCGCTGGGCACCGACACCGGCGGCAGCATCCGCCAGCCCGCCTCGCTGTCCGGAGTGGTGGGCATGAAGCCCACGTATGGGCGGGTGAGTCGCTACGGGATGGTGGCCTTCGCCTCCAGCATGGACCAGTGCGGCCCGTTCACCCGCTCGGTGCGCGACTGCGCCATGGTGCTGCAGGCGATCGCCGGCCACGACCCGCGCGACTCCACGAGCGTCAATACGCCGGTTCCGGACTACACGGCGGCATTGAGCGGCGACATCGGCGGCCTGCGGTTGGGCGTGCCGCGCGAGTTCTTCGTGGAGGGCATGGAGCCAGGCGTGGAAGCGGCCGTGCGCGACGGGCTGCGCGTCTTGGAGAGGCTGGGCGCCCAGATCGTCGAGGTCTCGCTGCCGTCCACCGACAAGGGACTGGCGACGTACTACATCATCACCCCGGCCGAGGCGTCGGCCAACCTGGCGCGCTATGACGGAATGAAGTACGGCCTCTCCGCCGGCGAGGACGACCTGCTGGCCAACTACCTGCACACCCGGGGCGCGGGCTTCGGGCCGGAAGTGAAGCGACGGGTCATGCTCGGCACCTACGCCCTTTCGGCCGGCTACTACGACGCCTACTACGTCAAGGCGCAGCAGGTGCGGACGCTGATCAAGGCCGAGTTCGACGCGGTCCTGGCCGATGTCGACGCGCTGATTGCCCCGACCTCGCCGAGCGTCGCCTTCAAGATCGGCGCCAAGACCCAGGACCCGCTGCTCATGTACCTGAACGACGCCTGCACGCTGCCGGTCAACATCGCCGGCCTGCCGGGCATCTCGGTGCCGTGCGGCCTGTCGGACGGCCTGCCGGTCGGCCTGCAGGTCATCGGCCGTGCCTTCGACGAAGAGACCGTCCTTCGCGTGGCCGACGCCTATGAGCGCGCCGCGGGCTTCACCGCGCTGCGCCCGCCGACCGCGCATGGCTGACGAGACGGACTGCATCTTCTGCGAGATCGTGGCTGGCAGGAGCCCGGCGCACGTCATTGCCGAGGATGTCGAAACCGTGTCGTTCCTCGACATCAATCCCGTCAATCCGGGTCACGTGCTTACCATTCCGCGACGGCACGCGGCGCGCATGTGGGAGCTGAGTGCCGAGGAGTTCGGGTCGCTGGCGGCCGCAGCGCACCAAGCCGCCGACCTGGTGCGCCGCTCGCTCGAGCCGCCAGGCTATGACGTGTTCGTCGCCGACGGGGAGGTGGGCGGCCAGACGGCGTTCCACGTCCACATCCACACCATCCCGCGCTGGCCGAACGATGCCTGGAGCGACCCCTGGGTGCCGACTGCCGGTGACCCGGCGGAGCTTGCCGCCATCGCGGAGCGAGTGCGCGCCACAGCCGAGGCTTGACGAGGCCACAGGGCCGGAAGATCCTCACGCCACGAGGATCGGCTCCCAGGGCGTTGTCGCGCCCGCGGAACCGTCAACCTGCACGTCCTTTCCTCCGTATTTCTGCCTGTCCTGCGACGCTACGCCCTGGAGCAGCTCCAACGTCGATACCCAAAATGCAGCGCGGCGAAACCATTCGGCGTGCCCCTGCCTCGATACGGACAGAGCGGTGGTCGTTGCCGCCGCAACAACGCACATCCAACGGAGGTCTGGGCACTCACATGGGACGCACCACACGACTTGCTGCCGCACTGGGCGCCACCGCCATGCTGCTGACCGCGATGGTCGGTCCGGTGGCCGCGAAGGACGGCGAGATCATCAGGACGGGCAGCTGCAGCGGCACCGCCGACTGGAAGCTCAAGGCGTCGCCCGACAACAACCGCATCCAGGTCGAGTTCGAGGTCGACACAACGCGCATCGGCCGCCAGTGGCGCGTCCGCGTCTCCGACAACGGAGAGGTCATCTTCCGTGGTTTCCGCACGACGCTCGCTCCGAGCGGTTCCTTCAGCGTCGAGCTCATGACGCGCGACCGTGCCGGCAGCGACCGCTTCGTTGCCCGCGCCAGGAACGTGATCAACGGCCAGGTCTGCGTGGGCGTGCTCACCTTCTGACGGCAGCAGCCCGTTTGGCCCGGATCGGTGAGGGCGGCCGGTCCGAGCCTTTCCGTGTCGGGGGCCAACGCGCGCGCGCGGCTACACTCGCGGCACAGTGCCCGAGATCAGCCACGTACGCCTCCAGGTGCCGGAGCAGGCGACCCTCAACCGCATGCTGCGAGCGCCCTGCCTGCTCTTCCTGTCGGCCCGATGACGCCAGACGAGCACCGCGCCGCCGTCATCGACTGGTGGGCGCAGCGCGACGAGCGGCTTCGCGACCCGAACGGCTGGCTGACGCTGGTCGGCCTGCACTGGCTCTCACCCGGCGAGAACACCTTCGGGGCCGATGCGTCCAACGCCATCGTGCTCACCGGCCGTGACGTGCCCGCCCACGCCGGGTCGCTGTGGCTGTCCGATGGCGAGGTCGTGCTCCAGCCCGGCGGCGAGAGACTGGTGCCCGATACGGCGGGAGAGCCCACCGTCATCGAGATCGGCAGCCTGCACATGTACGTCATCCGCCGCGGCGATCGGATGGGGCTGCGGGTTCGCGATCATGCGTCGCCGGCCATCGCCGCGTTCCGCGGCATGGACCACTTTCCGTTCGATCCCGGCTGGCGCGTCGCAGCGCGGCTGCTGCCCGCGGAGCCCGATGCGCGGCTGGAGATCATTGACGTGACAGGAGACATCGGCGCCGAGGCGACGCCGGGCGCGGTCGAGTTCGAGCGAGATGGGCGCACCTGGCGGATCGACGCCCTCCCGGGCGACAGCGACGCGAGTCGGCTTTGGCTGGTATTCGGCGATGCCACGAACGGCGACAGCACCTACGGCGGCGGCCGCTTCGTGTACTCGGAGCCGGTGGCCGACGATGGCAGCGTGGTAATCGACTTCAACCTGGCCTACAACCCGCCATGCGTCTTCAGTCCGTACGCCACCTGCCCGCTGCCGCCGCCGCAGAACCGCCTGCCGCTGCGCATCGAGGCAGGGGAGCGAGACTTCCACGCCTGAGGGGGCCCTGCCAGCCCTCGGCTCCAGCCCTCGACGTTAGCCCTCGGCGCGCAACTCCTCCAGGTCCAGGTCGCGCTCCACGCGGCGCAGGGCGGCATCGCCGATCACGCCGCGGTCCCGCAGATCGATGATCGCGACCCGTTGAGCGCCGATCACCGCACGCCGGATGGCCTCGTGCTCGACCTGCTCCTGGTCCATGTCCGGCGCTCCCTCTGCCTCATGGTCGTGCTCGAGGTGCTCCTCGGCGTGCTGGTAGCGGGCGCGCAGCTGGTCGATCAGCTCCAGGTGTCCGGGCCACTCGCCGGCCAGCTCCTCCAGACGCAGCAGCGCCGCTTCCACGGACGCCTCGCGGGCGTGAATCTCCTCATGCTGGACCGATCCGTCGTCGCCGATCCCCAGGCGACGGATCAGCCACGGCAGGGTGAGGCCCTGCCCAAGCAGCGTGGACAGGATGACCGCGAAGGTGAGGAACACCAGCAGGTCGCGGGAGGGGAAGTCGTGCTCCAGCGTCAGGATGCCAGCCAGCGAGACGACGCCGCGCATGCCGGACCAGCCAAGCACCACCACGATCCGGGGATCAGGTGAGGGGTCACGCTGCGCGAGGCCGGGGACGACCCAGCGAGGCACATAGGTGGCGGGGAAGACCCACGCCAGGCGTACCAGCATGACGGTGACGCACACAGCCAGCGCCAGCAGCAGCAGCTCGGTCGCGGATCGGTCCGCGGAGAGGGCCTCCAGGATGGATGGCAGCTGCAGGCCGATCAGCACGAACACCAGCCCGTTCAGCGTGAACAGCAGCATCTGCCACACGCCGGAGCCCAGCACCCGTGTGTCCGAGCTCATGATGCGCGGCGCCGCCTGCCCCAGCACGACCCCGGCGGTGACGACCGAGAGGACGCCGGAGACATGGATCGCCTCGGCCGGCAGCCACGCGGCGACCGGCGCCAGCATGGTGACGAGCACCTCGACCGGCGGATTTGTGAGCCGGGTCAGGATCTGGACCACGACCCAGCCGATCACCACGCCGATGACGAAGCCGCCCACGCTGACGAGCACGAATTCGCCAGCCGCATTCAGTAGCGAGAAGGCACCGGTCAGTGCCGCGGCGCTCGCCAGGCGGAAGGCGACAAGCGCGGTCGCATCGTTAACCAGGCTCTCGCCTTCGATAATGGTGACCAGCCGCGGTGGAAGGCCCAACCGTTGCGCGATGGCGGTGGCCGAGACCGCGTCTGGGGGCGAGACGATGGCGCCCAGCGCGAAGGCCGGCGCCCAGCCGATGCCTGGCACGATGGCGTGGACCACCAGCGCGACGGCGACCATGGTGACCAGCACCAGCCCCACGGCCAGCAGGCTGATGGGGCGGACGTTGCGCCACAGCTCACGTGGCGAGGTGAAGTACGCCGCTCCGAAGAGGACAGGCGGCAGGATGAGCAGGAAGACGATCTCTGGCGTCAGCTCGACGCGAGGCAGGTTCGGGATGAGGCTGAGCGCCAGCCCACCCAGCGTCATCAGGATCGGGAAGGGGACGCCGATGCGGCCGGCGACCACGGTGAGCAGGGCGACGATCAGCAGGATCGCGAGCAGGAGCTCCAGCTCCGTCATGCGACGAAGGGTACGCGGTGGTCACGCACGGTGGGCGGCTACACTGCCGTCATGAGCACGGGCATCGAGCCGGCGGCCGAGCCGCGACCGGAGGTCGCCACCGGCGCCGAGAGTCAACCAGGCGCGGAGCGCTTCCTGTCGCACGTCATCCGTGACCTGCCGCCATCGGGCATCCGGCGCTTCTTCGACATGCTGAACGAGATGAAGGACGTCATCTCGCTGACCATCGGCGAGCCCGACTTCACCACCCCCGAGCCGATCACCCAGGCAGCCATCGCCAGCCTGCAGGCCGGCGAGACCCATTACACCGCCAACGGTGGCATCTTCGAGCTGCGTGAGCTCGTCGCCGCCGATCTCGAGGCGCGCCGCGGCGTGTCCTACGACCCGCGCTCCGAGTTGGTCATCACGGTCGGCGCCTCGGAGGGCCTCGACGCCACGCTGCGCGCGGTGTGCGAGCCGGGCGACGAGGTGATCTACCACGAGCCGTGCTTCGTGGCCTACGCGCCGTGCATCGAGCTGGCGGGTGGCATACCGGTGCCCATCGCCACCACGGACCGCACCGACTTCCAGGTGACGGCGCAGATGATCGAGGCCGCCATCACGCCGCGCACCAAGGCCATCTTCCTCGGCTATCCGAACAACCCCACCGGCGCGGTGCTGGATCGGCCGCAGTTGGAGGCGATCGCACGCCTGGCGCAGGAGCGCGACCTGCTGGTGATCAGCGATGAGATCTACGAGCGCCTGGTCTACGGCGAGCAGGAGCACGTCGCCATCGCGTCGCTTCCCGGCATGCGGGAGCGCACGGTGTACATCGGCGGCTTCAGCAAGAGCTACGCGATGACCGGTTGGCGCATCGGCTATATGGCCGCCCCGGCGGCCCTCATGGCGGGCATTGCCAAGGTCCACCAGTACGGCATCATGTGCGCGCCGACCGCTGCGCAGCACGCGGCCATGGAGGCGTTGCGATCCGGTGAGCCGCATGTGGCCGCCATGCACGCCGAATACGACCGGCGCCGGCAGCTGATGGTCCACCGACTCAACAAGATGGGCCTGCTGTGCTTCGAGCCGCGCGGCGCGTTCTACTGCTTCCCGAACGTCTCTGACGCGACCGGGATGAGCGACGAGCAATTCGCCCAGGAGCTGCTGCGCGAGGAGCACGTTGCCGTGGTGCCGGGCAGCGCCTTCGGGCCGTCCGGGGCCGGGCACGTGCGCGCCTGCTACGCGACCGCCTACGAGGAGATCGTGGAGGCCATGGACCGCATGGAGCGCTTCGTGAAGCGCCGCCAGGCGGCGGCCGCCAGCGCCTGACGTTCGTGGCATCGCCGGCGACGCCAAGCGGGTCGAGCGCCTTCCAGGCGAACGCGCCCGGCTATGCCCAGACCATGGCGCCGTCCCTGCGCCGCGCGGCGGCAGAGGTGGTGCGCCGGGCGGCGCTGCAGCCGAGGGAGCGGGTGCTGGACATCGGCAGCGGGACGGGCATCGCGGCGGCCGCGGCACGAGGCGAGGGCCGCACGGTGATGGGCGTGGACGGCGCGGCCGCCATGCTGGAGATCGCCCGGCGCGACGTGCCGCACGCCCAGTTCGTGGTCATGGACTTCCACCACCTGGACTTCGACGACGGGGCGTGGGACGCAGCCATCAGCTCGCACGCGCTGCTCTTCTCCGACGACCGCGTGGCCGCGCTGGGGGAGTGGCGACGCGTGGTGCGGCCCGGCGGCCGGCTGTCGCTCTCCGTGCCGGGACCCGTCGAGCTGACGCCCTCGGTCATCTATCGCCAGGTGTACGAGCGCTGGGGGCTGGGCACGCGCTTCGACTACCCGACGCAGCAGGAGCTCGCCGGCTGGGCGACGGCGGCCGGGTGGGGCAGCGTGGAGACCGCCGCGGACCCGGAGATGGCCATCGTCCTGCCGGACGAGGCGGCGTTCCGCGTGTGGCGCAACACCGGCTCACGCGCCGGGGCCACGGCCGAGTTCACACCCGAGCAGCACGAGGCGCTGACCAACGAGATGCTGGTGGTCACGCCGCGCCAGGCGGACGGCAGTTTCCGCATTCCGTTCGGGGCGCTCTACCTCTCGGCAGTCAATCCCTAGCGGGCGTGCTCGATGCAGGCCCGCGCGAACGCCAGCACCGCGGCCGGCGCTC
Organism: Candidatus Limnocylindria bacterium; assembly: GCA_036556695.1. Taxonomy (GTDB): domain Bacteria; phylum Chloroflexota; class Limnocylindria; order QHBO01; family QHBO01; genus DASSCW01. The sequence goes on along the minus strand of DATBIY010000026.1, from coordinate 21,873 downwards.
GTTCGTCGGCGCCGTCGCTCTCCGCGGCAAGCTCGAGCTTGGGATCCTCGGCCACCAGGCGCCACACGGCCTTGACCTCTCCGGTGTCGTCGTCGATCTGGGCGTCGTTCTGCAGCCGCAGGCCCTTGACGCTCGACCAGCGGTAAAGCTGGCCGCGCAGCATCCAAGCGCCCTCCGGATCGGAGCCGGCCGGTCCGTACGAGTACTCCAGCAGGCCGATGTCGGTGGCCACGTAGATGCGCAGCCGCCCGTTCTCCTGGTTCAAGGTCACGTGGGCCGCGTACTCGGCCGCGCCCAGCTCACCCATCTGGCGCTGCAGCACGGCACGCGCCCGCCCGAGGTTGTCCCACTCGCCGATCTTCATCGGCGAGAGCATACCCGTCCCGGCCGATAGAATCGGCTCATGGTCAGCGCGCCCCCGAAGTACGAGACCATCATCGGCATCGAGGTCCACGCCCAGCTGCGGACCGAGTCGAAGATGTTCTGCGCCTGCCCTACATCGGCTCCTGAAGGCCAGCCGGACGAGCCGAACACGCGGGTCTGCCCGGTGTGCCTGGGCATGCCCGGCACGCTGCCGGTGATCAACCGCCGCGCCGTGGAGCTGGTGATGCTGACCGGCATCGCGCTGGACTGCCACATCGAGACCGAGGCGGTGCGCTTCGAGCGCAAGAACTACTTCTACCCGGACCTGCCCAAGGGCTACCAGATCAGCCAGTACGCGCTGCCGCTGTGCGCCAACGGTCGGTTGAGCGTGCCGTCCGGCGACGGAGCCGATGCGACCATCGGCATCACCCGAGCGCACCTCGAGGAGGACACCGCGCGCCTGCAGCACGGCGGGCGCGGCCACACCCTGGTCGACTTCAACCGCGCCGGGGTGCCGCTCATGGAGGTCGTGACCGAGCCCGATGTGCGCTCGCCGGCGCAGGCGCGTGCCTACGGCGAGACGCTTCGCGACATCCTTCGCTACATCGGCGCCTCGGCGGCCGACATGGAGACCGGCTCCATGCGGATCGAGGGCAACATCAGTCTCAGGCCGATGGGCACGGAGCGTTTCGGCACTAAGGTCGAGGTCAAGAACCTCAACAGCTTCCGCTCGCTAGAGCGCGCGATGGAGTACGAGGTCGCCCGCCACAGCGAGGCGCTGGAGCGCGGCGAGCCGCTGGTGCAGGAGACGCGCGGCTGGGACGAGAACGGCGGACGCACGATCAGCCAGCGCAGCAAGGAAGAGGCGAACGACTACCGCTACTTCCCGGAGCCAGACCTGCCGCCGCTGCGGCCCTCCGCGGAATGGGTCGCGCAGCTGCGCGCCGGCCTGCCGGAACTTCCGGCCGCGCGTCGCGAACGCTACGAGCGCGACTTGGGCCTCTCCTCCTATGACGCCGGCGTGCTCACCGCGGACGTCCAGCTGGCCGACTACTTCGACGCGGTCGTGGCGGCCGGCGCCACAGCGAAGTCAGCCGCGAACTGGGTGACAGGCGAGTTCAGCCGGCTGCTCAACCAGCATGCCGCCGAGGGGCTGCGCGCGGGCTTCGTTGCCCTCCCGCCGGCCGGCCTGGCCGAGCTCATCGGCGAGGTCGAGCGCGGCCGCGTATCGGCCACCAACGCCAAGACCGTGCTGGCCACCACCTTCGCCAGCGGTGAGTCGCCGCGGGCCGTCATCGAGCGCGAGGGGCTGGGCCAGGTCAGTGACGCGGGATACATCGCGTCGGAGGTCGCCGCGGCGCTGGCCGACTTCCCGTCGCAGGTCGCCGAGTACCGCGGCGGCAAGCAGCAGATCTATGGCTTCCTGGTGGGCCAGGTCATGAAGCGCACGGCCGGACGTGCGGACGCGAAGCTGGTCAACCAGGAGCTGCGCCGACAGCTGGAAGGCTAGAGAGCCTGGCCCAGGCTCCGCAGCAACCGCTCGATTTCGCTCCGGAAGCGGATCCCGGACGAGTGCCGGCTCAGCCAGCGGAGGTACTCCACGTCCTCGACGGCCACGTCACGCAGGGTGCGTCCCGCGAAGCGGCCGAAGTCGAGCGTCACCGCGCCAACGGCCGCTCCCAGGTGATCCGCCGCGCCGCCGTTGAGGCGGGAGCTCAGGCCGGTGCGCGCCGCCGGAGCAAGCGACGGCGCCAGCATCTCTGCCCCGACGGGCTGCTCAACCGGGATGCCGATCATTTCGCCCGGCGCCACTGGCTCATAGGCGCCGGCGCGCTCGATGTCATAGACGCGCCTGCGCCCCTCGTCCGACAGTGTCTCGAAGGCGCGGTCGAGCTCGCGGAGGCGGATCTCGTGGACGCCGGTGAGGTCGCGCTTCGGGTCGAAGCGGGTGCTCAGCGTCTCGTAGGCGGCGCGGATCACGTCCACCTCCGCCTCAGGGTCCACCTGCAGAATCTTGTAGTAGTCGCGGCCGGGCACGCGGCGAGTCTATGCGGAATCAGCGGCCGGTGGGAGGGTGGCCGCCCCAGACTGCGTTGCGTCCAAGCACTCGCGCCTGACTACGCTCCAGCGCGCACCCTACCGTTGGGTGCGCAGTGTAGGCCGTGAATCGTCCGCCGCTGCCAGCAGCCGAAGGATGGCGCCGCGATAGCGCATCCCGGACGAGTGGCGAGACAGCCAGCGCAGATAATCCGGATCAACGCGTGCCAGCTCGCCCAGCGTCCAGCCGGCGTAGCGCCCGAAGTCGAGCTTCACGTTCGCGACGTTCTCACCGTTCGGGCCTGCCTGGATGCGCTCGGTGAGCGCGCCCATGGCCAGGCGCTGATGGTCGTGTGCGGTCTCGCGGATGCCGCCATGAGTGGGGTCGTCGCCGGGTCCCACGGCCACCATCTCGAATTCGCGTTGCTGGTCGTACGCCGTGCGGCGGAACGGATCCGACAGGGCCGCGTACGCGCGATCGAGCTCCGCCCGGCGGATCTCGTCAACACCGGTCAGATCCGTCTCCGGATGGAGCCGGGCCGTCAGCACCCGGTGCGCGGCCTCGATCACCTCCGGATCGGCCTCCCGATCCACCTGCAGCATCTTGTAGTAATCGATGTCAGTCATCTCGCGCAGGCATCCCCCTGGGAAATCGTCGCCAGCCTGGGCGGGCAGCCTGCCGATGGCGCATTCCCCCTGAATTGCAAGCGGCAGACCATGACCGGTGCGATCGTCGCTATTGTGAACCCGATGGAGCCGGCTGCCAATCAAATTTCGGACTGGCAACCCGATGCAGCGGAGGTATCGGCGTCGATGACGCCCACGGCGTCCATCGCCTCCTCACCGTCCGAGGTGATGCGCACCTGTGCGAACTGCGGCTCTCGCCTGGAAGAGCGCAGGTGCAAGCTCATCTGCCACGGCTGCGGCTACTTTCTCTCCTGCTCGGACTACTACTGAGCCGATCACCAAACCGGTCGTGTTCATAACAGGTCTGTAATACGAGCGACGGGCGCAGCCCGGCAAAGCCCGGGGGAGCGCGACTAGGCGACGTCCGCCGGCACGGGCATGCCGCGCATGCGCAGGAACGAATCGATCGAGTACGGGCGACCCAGGAAGTCGCGCACCAGCTCGTCGCCGGGCTTCGAGCCGTTCGGCTCCAGGATGGCGCGACGATACGCGGCGCCAACCTCGGGCGAGGTGACGCCCTCGGCGGCGAACCGACTCCACATGTCGTCGCCGATGACCTCCGCCCACAGGTAGCCGTAGTAGCCGGCGTCGTAGCCGCCCATCAGGTGGCCGAAGCCGGCCAGCATGAACGTGTCGTCGGGGTAGGGCAGCTGGGTGACGGCGAACGACTCGCGCATGGCGCGCTCCATGTCCGGCTGGCCATCGGCCTGGTGCAGTGCCAGGTCCATGGTGCCGAAGAAGACCTGTCGCGTGGCGCGCACGCCCACGTTCAGGTAGCGCGAGGCGGCCATGCGCTCCACCAGGTCGCGGGGGATCGGCTCCCCATTGCGGTAGTGGCGCGCAAAGCGGGCCAGCACATCAGGCTCCCAGACCCAGTGCTCCATGATCTGGGACGGCGCCTCCACGAAGTCCCACTCCGTCTCCGCCCCAGAGAAGCGGACGAAGCGCGCCCGGGTGAGGCTCATGTGGAGGATGTGCCCGAACTCGTGGAACAAGGTCTCGATCTCGCCGTGCGGGCCGTGGGTCAGCAGGCTGGGCCGGTTCTCCGAGGGTGGCGTGAAGTTGGCGACTATGGCGCTCACCGGCTCGACGTAGGACCCATCGGCTCCGGAATGGCCGATGACGATCGGGAAGGCCGCCGCGTGGCCGTACTTGCCCTCGCGAGGGAAGAGATCGGCGTAGAAATGGGCCAGCAGCTGCCCGCTGGCGCGGTCGCGAATGCGGAACAGCTGGACCGATGGGTGCCAGCCATGCGCATCTGGCACTCGCTCGTAATCCAGGCCGAAGACGTCGCCGGTCAGGGCGAACATGCCGTCCAGCACAGCATCCAGCTCGAGGTACTCACTGACCTGCTCCTGGTCGACGCCGTGCTCCTCCATGGACTGGCGCGTGTCGTAGAAGACCCAGTCCCAGGCCTGGATCGGATCGCCGTGGCCGGCCTCGCGGTGGCGGCGACTGAGCGCCTCAACCTCCTCGCGGGCCGCGGCCTCGAGTGGCGGCACCAGCTGCTGGTAGAAGTCGCGCACGCGCTCCGGGCTGGCCGCCATCTTGACCTCCATGGCGTAGTGCGCCCAGGTCGGGTGGCCGAGGAGCGTGGCGATCCGCTGCCGCAGCTCCAGCGCCTCGGTCAGCAGCGGACGGTTCTGGACAACCGCCTTGTTCCAGTTCTTGCGGAAGATGGTTTCGCGGTGCTCGCGACGGACGGCGCGCTCCAGGAAGGGGTTGACCTCCGGGTAGTCCAGGCTGACCCGATACGTCCCCTCGCTGCTTCCCGGCTTGAGGCGCTCGATGAACGATTCGGGCAGGCCCTCCAGCCCGTCGCGGTCGACCTCGATCCAGTCCTGGTGCTCGGCAAGGTTGCGGGCGAACGCCACTTCCAGCTCCACCAGCCGGGAGCGCAGCCTCTCCAGCTCGGCGCGCTGGTCCGATGGCAGCTCGTGGCCGGCGCGCCGCAGGTCGCGCTGCCAGTGCTCCAGCAGCAGTGCCTGCTCGCCGGTGAGCTGCGCCGCCTCCGGCGTGGCGGCGAAGGCGGTCACCGCCCGGTAGACATCGTCTCGGAAGATGAGCCCGACCCGCCACTTGGTGATTCGCTCCTCGGCCGCTTGGCCGGCGTCCCGCACGGCGGCGTCCGGATGCACGTGGGCCATGAAGGCGCTGCGCCCGTAGCCGACCGAGATCTCGGCGCCAGCCAACTCCAGGCGGGTCAGCGTGGCGTCGAAGCTCGGCTGCTGGTGGGTGGCAACGGCGCTGGCGACCAGCGCATCGGCCCGCTGGATGGCCTCGTCAGCCTCCCGGGCAACCGTCTCGGGAGTGACGGTTCGATAGTCGTAGAGCACGCCGGCATGGTAGCCGGTGCCGTGCCGGTGCGCGACGGGGCGTCAGGCGCGGTCGTGCGCCTGCTGCAGCCGCTCCTCGGAGGCCGCACGCTGCGCGCCCAGCAGGTCGCCGAACGGCTCGGGCACTGCCCAGCCGATGGACACCGACAGGCGCAGCTGCGCGTTGCCGCTGCGCCACACGGCGAAGGCCCCGTACAGGCGGGACACGATGGCGTCCATCGCCTCGCCGTACGTCTCGGGCATCAGCACGCCGAACTCGTCCTCGTCGATGCGCGCCACCAGGTCGGCGTCGCGCAGGTTGCGCCGCAGCACGTTCGCCGCCCCCCGCAGCAGCTCATCGCCGGCCTCGCGACCGAAGCGGCGGTTCGTCGCCTTCAGACTGTTGATGTCCACGTTCATGACCACCACCGGGCGGCGGTACCGGGCGCGCCGCATGCGCTCCGTCTCGAGTGCCTCGTTCCAGGCCTCGCGGTTCGGCAGCCCGGTGAGCTGGTCGACGCGTGTCGGCTTCACGAGGCGGCCCCGACGATGCAATGGAGCGTCGCGTCGCGGCCGGCGAGGTCGGTCGCGCGCTCGGCATCCATCGGCCGCCCCAGCAGGAAGCCCTGCCCGAAGTCACAGCCGATGGCGCGCACGCGCGCCAACTGCTCTGGCCGCTCGATGCCCTCGGCCACGGTGCGCATGTTCATGGCCGATGCCAGCTGGATGACCGAGCGGACGAGCGCCGGGTCCTCCAGGTCGCCGCTTAGCTCGCCGGTCAAGGCGCGGTCGATCTTCAGCACGTCCATGGGAAGCGCGACAGGACTGGATCCAGCCGGCCGAGCCTATTCATGCCGATGGCGCCTGCCACAGAGACCACCATCACGGCGGCCAGCAGGATGGCTGCACACCGTCACGAGGGGCTGTGGCGCGGGCAGCGTCTGCCGAAGCCATGCCGTCGGCAAGGGCCGGCGAGTAAGCAGTCACCTTCGGAGTGTGGAATCCACTCCTCCGAACCGAAATGGCCCAAAAGGACCACCCGCGATCCGTTGCTCGGTTCGGGAATTCAGAGTGCGCGGTTGGTCGTGCCGTAGTCGCGCCAGCGGGCGCGCACCCGCGCCAGGCGCAGGAGCTGCTCGCCGTAGACGATTGCCTCGCTGACGGTGATCAGCGAGCGGCGGTCGTAGTCGCTGCGCCGCACATAGCAGGCGCGCAGGAGCCAGAGCTGCTCGAACGCCTCATCGGTTGGTCGCCGCCCGTCCATGCCCTTCTGCATAGCGTCCGCCGTGCCAACTTGCAGCGGGCCGATGAGCTGGCACGGATTGGGCAGTCTCCACCGGGCAGCACGAGGAGACCAACGTGAACTTCAACAGCATCATGATCGGCACCGAGAATCCGCGGCAGCTGGTCGACTACTACAGCCGCCTGTTCGGCGATCCAACATGGCAGGACGGCGACTACACCGCCTGGCGCATCGGCTCAGGGGAGGTGACGGTCGCGCCGCACAGCGAGGTCAGCGGCAAGAGCGTGCATCCCGGTCGCATCATCTGGAACATCGAATCAGCCGACGTGCGGGCCGACTTCGATCGCATGAAGGGCGCCGGCGCCATCGTGGTGCGCGAGCCATATGGCGTCGAGGGAATGGAGGGGCAGATCGCCACCCTGGCCGATCCCGATGGCAACTACTTCCAGCTGGTCAGCCCGATGCCGTCCGACGAGGGTTCGTCCACTGGGGGATGACCCAGGCGGCGGAGACGGTGAAGCCCACCGCCCGCCGGATGGGCACGATCCGTCTCCGCCACTCCGCGACCCAGTCCTCCATCGCGCCCGGCGCGATACGGTAGTCGCGTAGCTGGGTCACCATCAGCCGCTGAACCAGCGACGGTCCTAGCGGACCGCCGCCGTCACGTACCTGCGAGCCAGGTCGCCGATGATCTGTGCCAGGTCTTTCGGACGCGACCACATCGGCCAGTGGCTGGTCGGCAACTCGACCCACTCCAGGTTGCGCAGCTCGCTGACGCCGCCCAGCCAGTCATGGTTGTCCTGCGCCGCGTCCTTGTATTCCTCGACGCTGTAGGCGGTGCAGATCATGGTGCTGGGGATGTCCTTGCGGGCGTCGTTGGTGAGCTCCATACCCTCACGCAGCACGCCGACCGGCACCGACACCGCGCGCTCTCGGAACGTGGCCAGCTGCTCCTCGCTGAGGCCCGAGAGGTTCTCGTTCTCAGCCAGCTCCTCCGGCGGCGGCAACGCCTTGTCCTCGGTCGCGTCGGCATCCATAGCGCCGATACCTGGGCCGGTATCGACGTAGACCATGGCCGCAATCCGATCCGGGAGCTTGTCGCTGGCCGCGTACCCGCTATACCCCGTGGCGCTGTGCACGACGAGCACCACAGGCTCGTCGGCCGCGCGCACGGCGTCGGCGATGGCGTTCACGTGGTCGGCGAAGGTGATGCTGGACCGATCACCCGCATCGGAGTCCATGCCCGGCAGCGTCAGCGCCGTGACTTCATGCCCGTCGTTGCGCAGCAGCTCGGCCACCTCGTCCCACGCCCAGGCGCCGAGCCAGAAGCCGGGGACCAGGACGATGGGTGCCGATCGGTTCTCAGGCTGTGCCGTCATGCGATACCTCGTGTCAGGGAAGTAGGTGCGTCGTGCTCGTCAGTGGCACCGTGCCTGCAGGCCGCGGGCCACCTCGGCGTTACCCAACCACACTAGCCGCATTTGTTGACAAGAACTGTCAGGAATCAGCCCTTCCGGTCCTCCAAGGCGGCGGATTCATTTGAGGGTCGCGTCGGTCCGCGAAAAGCTGCTCAGGAGGGGCTCCGTGCGCACTGGAAGCCGCAGGAGCAGCCAGATCGGCCAATTTCCGCGCCGCATGCGCATGTCATCTGAATTTGCCGATGCCGTGACATGAACATCGCCGCGGCGCCGTCACCGCACTGGCCGGTAGGCCCGCATCTCCACCCCGGAGCTGAACTCGTGCCGCTCGACCTGCTGCAGGCGCAGTGGCTCGTCGAGCGTGGGCCAGAAGGGCGTTCCGCTGCCCAGGACGACCGGATGGATGACCAGCCGATACTCGTCGACCAGGCCGCGACGCACGAACTGACCGGCCAGGTCGGCTCCACCCACGCCCAGGTCGCCGTCGAACTCGCTGCGGATCTCGGCCAGGCGCTCCTCGACGTCGCCCCGCACCACGCGGGCGTTGGACACCACCTCGCCCAGCGTCGTCGAGAACACGAAGATCGGCTTGGCGTTCCAGATGTCGGCGTACTCCCGCATGGTCGGAGTGGCTTCCGGGTCGTTGCGGCTGGTGGGCCAGTAGCCGGCCATCGTTTGGTACAGGCGCCGGCCGTACAGCGACGCGTCCAGCGAGCGCTCCTGCTCGTTGAACCAGCGGTGAATCTCCTCGTCGACGACGCCCCAATCCAGGCTGTGCTCGACGCTCTCCATGAAGCCGTCCAGCGAGACGTTCAGGCTGTAGACCAGCTTGCCGCTCATCTGATCACGCGGTAGCGCAGATGGACGCCCGCCGTGTCATCCGGCATAGGCACCTCAACGTCGCCGGCGCCATACGACTTGAACTGCAGGTCGAAGCCCGTCTCGTCCGGCCCAGCGATGAAGCCGTCGAGCGACACCGTGGCGCCCGCGCTGACCTTACCCACGGCTCGCAACCGCGCGGTCCAGCACCTCGCGCAGCCGCGGGGCGAAAGCATCGGGATCGCCGCCCCAGCCGTACTCGCCGCCCAGGAAGCCGCCATGGTGGCTCGGGAACTTCGCCACCTCCGTGCCCAGGCGCTCGGCCACGGCATAGGCGCCGCGGTTGGCCATCTCGCCCTCGGACTCGGTGCCGGCCGCCATGACGATCTTCGTCGAAGACGCCCGCAGCGCGTCGAAGTCCGCCTGGTAGGTGATGGCGGAGCCGATGGCCTGACCCAGCAGCGGGTCGTCGCGCTTGCCATCGTCCTCGGTCGGCAGCCCGAACGCGGCCGGATCCGGCGCCGGCTGGCTGGTCCAGTCGGCCGGGATCTCGCCCTTGAGGCTGGTCAGGGCGATGAACTTGGCCATGCCCGGCCCGGTGCCGCCGCGCATGTACGTCTCGTGGACATCCAGGGCAGCAGCCAGCGCGGCCTCGTGGTCCGGGAGCGCCGTGGCCAATGGCGGCTCGTGCGCCACCAGCACCCTCACGTCCTCCGGGTGGCGACTCACCAGCTCCAGCGCGTTCACCGCGCCGCCGCTGCTGGCGAACAGATCCACCGGTCCGCCTACCTGCTGGATGAGGCGATGGAGGTCATCGGCATGCTCCTCTACCCAGTTCTGGGACTTGCCGTCGGTCCGCTTGCTGCGCTCGCTGCCCCGCGGGTCGTAGGTCACGATGGTCCGATCGGGAAAGTGGGTCGCCAGCGAGGTGAAGCCGGCCGCGCCCATCGGCGAGCCGATCAGCATCAGCGGCGGCTGGCTGCCATCACCACCCGGCCGCACGTCATAGGTGATGGTCGCGTTCTGGGTGTCGAGTGTGCGCGTGGTCATCTCGACCGCCTGCTGTGTCATTTGAAGGTCTCCAGCTCCGTTGCTCGTTGGACGGCCGGTGGCCGCCGAATTCATCGGCTTCAGGCGGTGGATTTCACACCCTCGGCCAGGATGGCGTCGATCTGGCCGACGGCCTCCTTCAGGCCCTCCTCCATTCCCATGGCCACGAGCTGCTCCATGGCCTCGACACTGGGGAACTGGCTGCGGATGGACATGCGCGTCTGCCCGTTGCCGGCCTCCTCGATGGTCACCGTGGCGGCCGTGGCCGGCAGGGCGTCGTTCACGCTGCCGTCGTCGTTGAGGAAGCCGTCGCGGAAGACAAGCCGATGGGGTGGCTGCACGTCGTCGACTTCCCAGTAGCCCTTGGGCTGGTCGCCGGTCGGGCCGGTCATGTGGTACTCGACCCGCCCGCCCGAGCGCAGGTCATGCGCGTCGACGGTGGCGGGGTAGGTGGGTGGTCCCCACCAGCGCTCGAGCTGGCGCGGATCGGCCCACAGCTGCCACACCCGCTCCGGGGTGGCGGGGAACTCCGCGATGACCGTCATGGTCAGCGCGTTGGGGTCCTTCTGGACGGCGGTCACGGTCACGGGTTGGTCTCCTTGGGGGTTCCGGGGGTGACGTTGCGGTGGATGAGGTCGGTCATGCGCTCGATGCGCCCGCGCCAAAGCTCCTCGTACTCGTCCAGCAGGCGGCGGGCCACCAGCAGGGCCTGCAGGTTGGTGCGGACCACCTTGCGGCGGCCGTGGCGCTCCTTGGTGACGAGCCCAGCGCGCTCCAGGATCGCGACGTGCTTCTGCACTGCCGCGAAGCTCATGGGGTAGTGGCTGGCCAGCTCCGCCACGCCCTCCTCGCCGGCCATAGCGCGGCGCACGATGTCACGCCGCGTGGCGTCGGCCAGCGCGCCAAAGATGCCGTCGTGGTTCGGCAGAAGCTGCATTACGTACAACCATACGGTTGTATATCCGTCCTGTCAAGCGGGAGCCGGGCTGTGCGGGTCGCCCGATCCACACCACAACGTCACAACTCGCCGCAACGTCGCCTGGCGGCGCTACGCGCCAGAAGCGCGGCTGGGGACCTCCTGGAGCAGCCAGATGTTGCCGTCGGGATCGGAGAAGTCCGCGTACGAGCCGTAGTCGCCGCGCTGTGGATCCGGTCCGGGCGTCTGGCCCTGGGGCCCGAAATGGTAGATGTCGCTGACCTCGATGCCGCGCGCGACGAGGTCGGCATGCGCCGCCTCGATGTCGCTCACCACCAGGTAGGTGTTGACGTACGATCCTGGCTCCGACTGCGGGAAGCCGACTCCGAACGAGATGGAGCACGGCGAGCCGGGCGGCGTGAACTGGACCACGCGGAACTCGGGCGTGGGCTGGGTGTCGACGTCCAGGTTCCAGCCGGCCTTCAGGTAGAACTCCTTGGCGCGGTCGACGTCGCTGACCGGCAGGGTGATGGCTTCGATGCGGTACTCCACTGAATCGCTCGCTCCCGTCTTCATGTCGTTGCGGCTCGGGCCCCGGTGATGGTGGCCTGCCACCGGGCGTCCCAGGCCGCGTCCAGCAGCCCGGCTCGCCGCACGCGGCCAAACATCTCGCGGATGTCATCGTAGGCGGCTCCCGAGAGGGGCACGAATCGCTCGACCATGGCCGCTTCGAGCAGCGGGCGCGCGGCCGGCACATCGGCGACCGCCAGCAGGGCGTCCGTGATGATGCGCCGTTCCGTATCGATCAGGCGTGAGCGCGAGGCGACCACCGGCTGGATGGTCGAAGGACCGATGGTGCCGATCCGCCGCAGCCGCACAGCCAGCTCCGGATCGTCGCGCAGCTCGATGTCCAGGACCTGCGAGTCGATGGCCGAGGCGTCCACCCGGCCATCGGCCACCATCCGGATCGCGTCCTGGTGGAACCCCGTCTCGACCATCTCCGAGAAATAGCCCAGGTCCTCGCCCAGGGTTGCCAGGTGGTGCAGCACCGTCATGTAGCCCGAATGCGAGAACGGCTCGTTGAACGCCCAGCGGGCACCGCGCAGGTCGGCGAAGGAACGGTATCGGCTTTGCGCGGCCACGATGACGTCCGAGAAGTAGATCGGCCGTCCGCCATAGCGCTCGCCGCGCAGCACCGGCGCGGCGATGACCTCCATGTCGATGCGCCCGTCATCGGCGAAAAGGAGGTAGGGGATGCTGCACACGAAGCAGACGTCGTCGACGTCCTGGGCGCAGCGCTCGTACGACTCGGCGACCGTGAACTCGGCCAGCCGGCCCACGCACTCCGCCAGGTAGCCGGCCAGGAAGGCATACAGCGGCTCCACCCCCGGCGCGAGGTGGCTGGCGACGCGCAACGGCTCGGTGGCTGCGGCCCGCACGTGCGGATGCTACAGCCGGTCACGGGCATCTTGACCTGCAGAAGGTACGCTCGGCGCATGAGTGATGACGTTCTGCCCGATGGGCCTGACAGGGAGCAGATGGTTCAGCTGATCCGCCAGCGATTTCCCGATGCCGCCGTGGCCGAGTTGGACTCGGCGGCCTTCTTCTCCATGGACGACGGGCACTGGCCGAACTTCGCCACGGTCGTATGGACCGATGAGCACGACATGGGCAACCCCTCCAACCTGGCACGTGACGGCGTGTTCCGGGTCAACGTGGGCGTGGACCGCGCAACCTTCGCGCGCCTGGTGGGTGGCGTGGCGGATCCCGACTACGCTGTGTTCGACACCTTCATCCCGCATCCGGTCTACGCGAAGCAGCGCTGGATCTCGATCCTCAACCCCAGCCACCGCGCTGTCAGCGAGGAGCTGATGCCGCTCATCGAGGCCGGCCACGCCAGGCTGGCTGCCAGGCAGCGATGAATGTGACGGCCGCGGTCGGTCAATAAGGGCAGCGGAACCGTTCGAGGAGTGACCACCACGTGACAGAGCAGACGACCAACGGCCAGGTGCCGGCGCGCGCGACGAGGCGGGAGTGGATCGGCCTCGCGGTGCTGACCCTGGCGGCGCTGGTCTACGCCATGGATTTGACGGTCCTCAACCTGGCGATTCCGCGGATCAGCGAGGAGCTCCTGCCGTCCAGCGTCCAGCTGCTGTGGATCATCGACATCTACGGCTTCCTGGTGGCCGGGCTGCTGATCACCATGGGCACGCTGGGCGATCGCGTTGGTCGGCGGAAGCTGCTGCTGGGCGGCGCCGCCGGCTTCGGCCTGGCGTCGCTGCTCGCGGCCTTCTCGCAGAGCGCCGAGATGCTTATCGCCAGCCGCGCGATCATGGGCATCGCCGGTGCGACGGTGGCTCCGTCCACGCTGTCGCTGATCTTCACCATGTTTCTGGACCCCAAGCAGCGCTCCACGGCCATTGGTGTGTGGATCGCGGCGTACTCGGCCGGCGGCGCCATCGGCCCCATCCTGGGTGGGATCCTCCTCGAGTTCTTCTGGTGGGGCTCGGTGTTCCTGATCGGCGTGCCGGTGATGGCGCTGCTGCTGTTCCTGGGGCCGCGGACCCTGCCCGAGTACCGGGACCCGGGTGCAAAGCGCCTTGACCTGGACAGCGCCGTGATGTCGATCGTGGCGATCCTGGCGGTGGTCTTCGGGCTGAAGCAGATTGCGCAGGACGGGATCTCACTCATCCCGGTGGTCGCGATCCTCGCAGGCCTGGTGCTGGGCGTCCTGTTCGTGCGGCATCAGCGCCGCCTGGAGTCGCCGCTCATCGACGTGACGCTGTTTCGCATCCCGGCGTTCAGCGCCTCGCTGGTGGCCTACCTGCTCAGCATCTTCGTGGTGGTCGGCTACTTCCTGTTCATCGCCCAGTACCTGCAGCTGGTGCTGGGCCTGTCGCCGCTCATCGCGGCCCTGTGGTCGCTGCCATCGGCCGTCGGCTTCATCGTGGGCTCGACTGTGGCACCAAAGCTGATCTACCGCTTCCGCCCGTCGGTGGTGATGGGCACGGGACTGGTGACGGCTGCTGTCGGCATCGGGATGCTCATCTTCCTCGGCACCACCGGCCTGGGCGACCTCCTCCTTCTGGCAGTTGCCTCCACGATCATTTCCACGGGCCTTGGCCCGGTCATCACCCTGGCCACCGAGCTCATCGTCGGCAGCGCACCGCCCGAGCAGGCGGGCGCGGCGACCGGCATGTCCGAGACCAGCGGCGAGCTGGGCGGGGCGCTGGGAATCGCCATCCTGGGAAGCATCGGCACCGCGTTCTACCGCTCCGAGATTGCCGGCTCCGTGCCGTCCGGCGTTCCGGCCGCCGCAGCCGATGCCGCGCGCGACACCCTGGGCGGCGCGCTCGCGGTGGCGGCCACCCTGCCGGAGACCGTCGGAGCCGCGTTGGTGGCCGTCGCGCAGACGGCATTCCTGGACGCGCTGCACTTCGTGGCCGCGCTCAGCGCGGTGGGTGCGGTGGTCACCGCCGTCGTGGCTGCCATGGCGCTGCGGAAGGTGCCACCGCGGTCGGCGCCGTCCGGCGAGGAGGGCGAAGGCGCGGCCCCGGTTGCGCCCGTGCCGGCCACGGACTGAGGCGTCAGCCGCGGTCTGGCGGCTACCATCGGCGCCGATGCCACCGGCTGCCCTCCAGCTGAGCCGCGACCAGATCCTGGCCTTTCGCCGATCGACCCAGGCGCTCGACGAGCGCATGCCGGCCGGGCCGGAAGCCCTGCGGCGTGCGGCGTGGGCCGGGCTGCAGGACAGCGTGCCGCGATCAGCCCTGCATTCGCTGCATGCCCGCGTCGAGGAAGTCCACGACGAGACGCTCGACGACCCGGCGCTCGCCCAGGTCTGGGGACCGCGCTACACCCTGTTCGTGGTGCCGGCAGACGCGCACCTGGCCTTCACGCTCTCCCGCCTGCCGCAGCGGGGGCGGACCCGTGAGAGGGCGCTGGACTTGGCCGACCGGCTTGGCGCCTTCCTGGCCGGCCGATCCATGCGCGTCGACGACGCGGCGAGCGGCGTCGGCGCCGGGAACGCCAACAGCCTGCGCTATGCCTCGTTGACCGGCCGCATCCTGGTCCGCTGGGAGGGCGCCCGCGAGCCTCACATCCGCATGGCGCCTACCCCCGACCTAGAGCCGATGGGCGCCCTGGCCGAGCTTGTCCGCCGCTACCTGCACTGGTACGGACCATCCACGGCCGATGCGCTGGCGCGCTGGGGTGGCATCGACGCGCCGGCTGCTGCCTCAGCCTTCGAGCGCCTCGGCTCGGAGCTCGTGCCGGTCCGCACGCCGCTTGGCGAGGGGTGGATGCTGGCCGCCGATGAGGCTGCTGCTCGCCGAGCGGCGGCCACTGCCGCCGTGGCGCGCCTGCTGCCGAGCGGCGATCCCTACTTCCTACTGTGGAACGCGGATCGCGAGCTGCTCGTGCCGGATCCCACGGCGCGTGCCACGCTCTGGACGTCGCGCGTCTGGCCGGGCGCAGTGCTGCTGGCCGGCGAGATCGTCGGGACGTGGCGGCGCGCGACTGCCGTTGTCAGCGTTGAGCCCTGGTGCGGCCTTTCCGCCGCCGAACGCCGGGCGGTGGAGGAGGAAGCAGCCAGCCTGCCGCTCCCCGGCGTCAGCCGGGACGTGGCGGTGAGCTGGGCGGCCTGATGGAGCGGGCATCACGTGCACGCGAGCTGGTCGGGCGGCTGCGTGAGCACGTGGCGCGGCTCATCCCCGTCATCGAAGCGGTTCCTGAGGAAGCCTGGAATCGCAGCACGGCGCCGGGTGTGTGGTCCATCGGCAAGGAAGCCGAGCACGTCGCCGATGCCGCCGCCTACCACCAGTGGATCGTGCGGCTTTCGATCGGGGAGCGCGTCTCCTCGCGCCGTCCTTCCATCGAGCGGGCGCGGATGACGACCGCGTTGTTGCGCGAACAGGTCGTCGACCTCATCCGCACCCGCACCGAGGAGGGTGCCACGCTGCTTGGAGCGCTGACTGACGAGCAGCTCGACCTGCCCACCAAACCGCCGCGGGCGCGCAACGAGCCGCTGGCCGACACTATCGAGCGGGTGCTCATCGGCCATTACGAGGCCCATCGGCTGGGCATCCAGGACAAGCTGGCGAATGGCTGAGCCGGTCCCTCCCGAGATCTTCCTGGCCGACTACTCTGTCGAGATTCGCGACCTGGCCGAGCAGCTGCGCCGCGTCGTGAAAGAGGCCCTGCCGGAGGCCATCGAGCGGGTTCGGAGCGGCTGGCGGCTGATCGGCTACGACGTGCCCGTGGGCCGTCGCACGCGGTACTTCGCCTTTGTGGTGCCGGAGCCGGAGCACGTCCACCTTGGCTTCGAGCGCGGCATCTGGATGAGCGACCCCGACGGCATCCTGCAGGGCGCGCACCTGAATCTGCGCAAGGTGCGCTTCGTCACCTATGGGCCAGGCGACGAGATCCCGGCCGAGGCTCTGGTCCGCTACACGCGCGAGGCGGCCGACCTCGCGGCGCTCCGCCGTCTCAGGTGATGACCAGGCTGTCCTGCTGCAGGGGCGCCCCGTAGTAGCGCGCCTCCGCATCCACGATCAGCCGCTTCGACGTGTCCCCCTGCCTCTCCAGGACGTCGCGCGCAAGGCGCTCGAAGCTGATCTTCTCCGGCCCGCCCACGTTGACGACCCCGTTCACAGGCGCGCTCACCGCCGCGGACGCCACCGCGGACGCAACCTGCTCGGCGGGGACAGGCTGGATCAGGGCATCAGGCACCCGGACCTCGTCGCCATCGGTCATCGCCTCGATGATGTCGTCGGCAAACTCGGCGAACTGCGTGGCGTGGACGATGGTGTAGGGGATGCCCGACTCGCGGATCAGCTTCTCCTGCGCCACCTTGGCGCGGAAGTAGCCGCTGTCCGGCAGGCCGTCCACGCCCACGATCGACAAAGCCACGTGGTGTGGCACCCCGGCAGTCCTGGCGGCCGCGAGCAGGTTTGCGGTCGAGGTGGTGAAGAAGTTCAGAACCGCGTCTGCCTCGAAAGACGGCGAATTTGTGACGTCGATCAGCGCGTCGGCGCCGGCCACCGCATCGGCCAGGCCTGCACCGGTCAGGACGTCCACACCAGATGATCGCGAGGCGGCGACCACGTCGTGGCCCTCGTCCTGGAGCAGCTGGACGACCCTGGTGCCGATGAGCCCGCTTGCGCCGATGACTGTGATCTTCATGCGCTCAGTATTGTTGCTTCGTGGCGAAGCGTGGCTGGCCCTACCTGGACAACGACGCGCTCGTCGAGGCGGCGTCCGGACGCACGGCACGTGAGCTGGCGGCCACTGGCGCCGATGAGCTCCGCCGAAACGAACGCCAGGCCCTGATCGACGCGCTGGCGCATCCGCCGCCGGTGATCATCGGCGCGGCTGCCGGGTAGTCGACGAGATCATGGCTGCGCTGCCGGGTTAGGTGGATATCGTGGCGCTGTGCCCGCAAACGAGTGGAGGTTATCGGCTCATGACCTTTCAGCAGGCAGAGGAGACAGCCCGTCCGGTCCTGAAGTGCCCGCTGTGCGGAGGCACCCAGTTCGACCGCGAGGAAGGCCGCATGGATTCGCGCTGGGGGATCACCAGCCACAAGCTCCTCTTGCAGATCTGCCAGCGCTGCGGGCTGGTGCTGCAGTTCTCGGCCGGTCGCGGCATCTTCGACTTCGACTGAGATCCGTGGGAGCCTAGGCTCATGAGCAGAGTCAGATCGTCGATCTCGGTGTCACTGGACGGGTACGTCGCGGGTCCGAACCAGAGCATGGAGAACCCGCTGGGAGAGGGCGGCGAATCCCTGCACGACTGGGTGGTGAAACTGAAGGCCTGGCGCGAGGCGGCCGGCATGGAGGGCGGCGAGGAGAACGTCAGCAGCCCCGTTGTGCTGGAGGAGAAGGCCAACGTCGGCGCCGAGATCATGGGTCGCGGCAAGTTCGGCCCGCCGAGCCGTGGACCATGGGACCGCTCGTGGCAGGGCTGGTGGGGCGACCAGCCGCCGTTCCACACGCCGGTCTTCGTCCTCACGCATCACGCGCGCGAGCCGCTGGCCCTGTCGGACACGACCTTCCACTTCGTGACCGATGGCATCGAGTCCGCGCTCGAGCAGGCCCGCCAGGTCTCCGGTGAGAAGGACGTGTACGTAGGCGGCGGCGCCGCGACCATCAACCAGTTCCTGGCCGCAGGCCTGCTGGATGAGCTGGAGCTGCACGTGGTGCCACTGCTGCTGGGCGGCGGCGCGCGCCTGTTCGACGGAGTCGGGCCGGGCGTCCGCCTGGAGCTGGTCCGCACGGTCCAGGCGCCCGACGTCACGCACCTGAAGTATCGCGTGGTGACGTGACCCAGGAGGCCCCTACCGGCTGAGGTGGAGCACCGCCGGACCGGCGAAGGGCGGGGTGAAGCTGATCCCGCGAGCTTCGTCAACCACTACGGCCGTGCCATCGGTCCAGGTGCGCTCGGCAAGGCTGAACCACTCGGCAATGTAGTCGCCGGCTGGCAGCTCGACGGCGAACTCGCCGTCCTCAGGTTGGAAGACGGCGTACTCCTGGCCCTCGGCCGCCAACGCGTAGCGGGTTGAGCTGATGGCCGAGGCAGGCACCATGAGGCCCAGGTCCAGCCGATCGGCGAGGTGGCGCGTGTCGCCCAGCGCCAGCCGCGCGTCCTCCAGCGAGTCGTAGGAGGGGAAGCCGACCGACGGATCCGGCGGGTTCACGCCGCCGACGATCCCCAGGTCGTACAGGATCGGGTTGTGCCCGCGGGTGAGGGCCTTCCACGGCCAGAGCGCATCGGCGGACATAGGCGAGAAGTGGTCGGTATCGGCCAGGAGGACCTTGCGACCATCGGCGTCCGGCGGGTCGGTGTACCAGTGGCTCGGCGGAGGGTCGGCGCTCGTATCGGCGTTGGGGTCGAACCGCTCGTCGAAGCCCGGTGAGATCCAGTCGGCCGGACTGGCGAACAGCGGATCATTGGCCTTGCGCGGGTCGGCAACCGGGAACAGGTAGGTCATGCCGATGGGTCGCGCGTCGTAGCCGCGCTCCCGCTCAAGGCGCTTGACCGTCTCGATAACCCAGTACTGCCAGTTGGTAGTATCTGCGATTCGGCCGGGGATGGGCGGCATGCCGGGCATCTCGGTCTGGTCGGCGTCCTGGCCGGACGCCTCGTTGGCCACCTCGTACAGGACGTTCGGCAGGTCATGCACGGTGTCCAACACCTTGCCGATGTAGGCGATCTGCAGCTCCTGGATGCGCGCATCCATGGGAAGCCGCATGTAGTCGACGATGGAGGTGATGCCGATGCCGTTCACGTTGTTCTTCGCGTGGAACGGATGGCCCTCCACGTTGTCGGGTGGGGGAGTGAGGTGCAGTCCGAAGCCCTCGAACAGCATCACGTCCACGTAGATACCCCTGTCGGACGCCTTGCTGACGCGCTCGCGGAGCCGATCGAAGAACGCGTCGTCCCACTGTGTGAGGTCGAACTTCGGCTTGCCGTCGGTCGCCTCGCCCTGACCGGTGCGTGCCCAGGGCTGCGGGCTCATGCAGGCGTGCACGGCGCCGCCACCGACCTGCGAGCGGAACTGCTCCCAGCGCCACAGGCGGATGAAGTTGTGGCCGTGCTCGACGAGCCAGTCCAGGTAAGCATCGAAACCGAAGCGATCCGGCTCGTCCGGGCAGTCGGCGCCCATCCCCATGCCGTCGTGGAAGTTGTTGTTCACGTGCGCGCCGGTCAGGTACACGATGCGGCCGTCGTGGCCGCCGCCGTGCGCCTCGAAGTAACGGGGATTGCGTCGCGAAACGACGATCGGCGCCGTCGTCAGGGTTTCGGTGGTCATCGGGGAGTGCCTCAGCGGTTGCGACGCCTCAAGGCCGCAAGGCCGGTGCCAGACTCTGCCGGGTACGTCGGAGGACCGCCTGACAAGTCCCATAGGGCGAGACTTGACAGTTTCCTCGCCCGCCCACCGAGACCGCATGACACTTGGCGCACAGGTGCACGTTCACACCGCCATCCCGCGCGAAAACCGAATTGGCAGTCCTGGCGGAACCGCTATCTGGCAGACTCCACTGGGTGACCATGAGGCCCGAGATCCAGCCGGCGGACGACTTCGTCCACCTCCATGTCCACTCTGAATTCAGCCTCCTGGACGGTCTTTCCCGCACGAAGGAGATGACCCAGCGGGCCGCCGAGCTGGGCATGAAGGCTCTGGCCGTGACCGACCACGGCGCCATGTACGGGACCATCGAGTTCTACTCGGCGGCCAAGGCGGCGGGCATCAAGCCCATCATCGGCATCGAGCAGTACGTGGCCCCGCGCGGCATGACCAGCAAGGAGGGCAAGGCCGACGCGGACTACTACCACATGGTCCTGCTCGCCAAGAACGAGGTCGGCTACCGCAACCTGCTGGCCCTGACCACCGCCGCGCACCTGGACGGCTACTACTACAAGCCGCGCATCGACAAGGAACTGCTGGCGAAGCACGCCGAGGGCCTCATCGGCACATCAGCCTGCCTGGGCGGAGAAGTGCTGCGCCGCCTCGCCGAAGGCGACGAGAGGGCAGCACGGCAGGCTGCCGATGACTATCGCTCCATCCTGGGTCCGGAGAACTTCTACATCGAGGTGCAGGACCACGGGGTGCCGGCGCAGGACAGGCTGCATCCGCAGCTCGTCGAGCTGGCGCGGGGCATGAACATCCCGCTGCTGGCCACCAACGACACGCATTACTCGGTGCCCGAGCAGCACGACGCGCACGACCTGCTGCTGTGCATCGGGACCGGCACCAACCTCGACACGCCGGGGCGGCTGCGGTTCGAGACCAATGAGTTCTTCCTGAAGTCGCCGGCCGAGATGCGCCGCCTCTTCCGCGGTGAGCTGCCGGACGCCATGGACAACACCGTCCGCGTTGCCGAGCAGTGCGAGCTCTCCCTGGAGTTCGACCAGCTCCGCCTCCCGCATTTCCCGGTGCCCGAGGGCGAGACCGCCGGCTCATGGCTGCGCAAGGAATGCGAGCGCGGGCTGGTAGACCGATACGGGTCACGGCTCACCGACGAGGTGCGGCACCGACTCGACTACGAGCTCGGAATCATCGACCGGATGGGGTATTCGAGCTACTTCCTGATCGTGGCCGACTTCACGCGCTTCGCGCGCGAGCAGGGCATCTTCACCACCTGCCGGGGCTCGGCGCCGGGCTCGATCGTCACCTACTCGCTGGGCATCACGCCGGTCGACCCGCTGGAGTACGGGCTGCCGTTCGAGCGGTTCCTGAACCCGGACCGGGTGACCATGCCGGACATCGACATCGACTTCCAGGACTCGCGCCGGGACGAGGTGATCGAGTACGTCACTCGCATGTACGGCGACGACCGGGTGGCGCAGATCATCACGTTCGGGACGCTGGGCGCCAAGGCGGCCATCCGGGACGTCGGCCGCGCCATGGGCCTGACCTACGCCGAAGCCGATCGCGTGGCCAAGGCCGTCCCCAACGAGCTGAACATATCCCTGGACCGCGCCGTCGAGACCTCGCCGCAGCTGCGGGAGCTGATCGCCGCCGACGAGCGGGTGGACAAGCTGATCGGCATCGCCAAGCAGCTGGAGGGCTTGGCGCGCCATGCCTCGACCCACGCCGCCGGCATCGTCATCAGCCGCGACCCCCTGACCGAGATCATGCCGCTCCAGCGCGCCACCGATGGCCGCACGACCATGACCCAGTTCGAGATGCACGCCTGCGAGGCACTGGGCCTGCTGAAGTTCGACTTCCTGGGCCTGATCAACCTCACCATCCTGACCGATGCCGTCGAGCTCATCCGGCGCCATCGCGGCGTGGAGATCGACGTCGACAACCTGCCGCTCGACGACACTCGCACCTTCGAGCTGCTGTCCACCGGCGAGACGACCGGCATCTTCCAGCTGGAGGGCGGCGGCATGCGCCGTTACGTCAAGGAGCTGCGCCCCACCGAGGTGCGCGACCTTGCGGCCATGGTCGCGCTCTTCCGGCCTGGCCCCATGGCCAACATTCCGTCGTACATCCGCCGCAAGCACGGCGAGGAGGCG
>DATBIY010000025.1:0-28017 GCA_036556695.1 Candidatus Limnocylindria bacterium | reverse complement strand
CCTTGGGGCGCCTGGATGAGGCCGTTGCCGAGCAGCAGTCGCTGGCCGCCGACAACGAGGCCGCCGGCGTGGACGATCCCTACGTCGACGAGGAGCTGGGCGAGTGCCTGCTGGCGCTCGGTCGTGCCGATGAGGCACGTCGGCACTTCGCGCGAGCGGCCGCGGGGCTGGCTGCCGATGCGTGGATGGCGGAGCACGAGGCGGCGCGCATCGACCGCCTGTGGGAGCTGGCTGCGTCCTAGGCCAGCACGCTCAGCCGTCGCTCAGCACGGAGCGCAAGCCATCCAGCGAAAGGGTGCCGCGGTACAGCTGCCCCTCGATGAAGATCGTGGGCGTGCCGCGCAGCTGCAGCCGCTGGGCCTCCGCCATGTCGGCCTGCACCACGTCCGCGGCTGCCGCGAGATCGGCCTGCCAGGTGGAGACGTCCAGGCTCACCTCGGCCGCCAGTTGCGTGAAGAAGGCCGACGCCTCGTCCGGCGGAAGATCGGACCACTGGGCCTGGCTGCTGAACAGCAGGTCATGGAACGGCCAGAAGCGGTCCTGGCGGCGTGCCGCCTCGGCGGCACGAGCCGCGGCTTCGGCGTTGGCGTGAATCGTGGTCAGCGGGAAATAGCGATACACGAGGGTGGCGCTGCCGTCGTCCGCCAGCTGCTCCACCATGGGTGCCACCCGGGCGCAGGCCGGGCACTGGAAATCCGAGAAGACCACCACCTGCGGCCCGCTTCCGCGCACCGCACGGTCGTTTACCGGTGTCAGCCCCTCCGCCGGTGCCGCGACCAGCACCGGGATGACCAGCAGGCCCATCAGCGCCAGCGAAGCGGCTGCCCCGCTGGCCGCCACGAAGCGGTTCCGCCGGCGGCGCTCATCGACCTGCTGAGCGCGCGCCCGGCGGCGCGCCCGTGCCGTCCGCAACGGCTCATCCCGTGATGGCTCGTCCGGGGCGTCCCGGGCAGCCCGCACGACGCCCAAGGCCAGAAGGACGCTGGCCGCCGCCGAGACGGTGCACCAGCTGCAGATCGAGCCGATGACGAAGACCTCGACACCCGTCAGACCCGCACTGACCACCACTCCCGCGGCAGCCCAGGCGACGGTGATCCAGACTGCAGATATCCCGAAGAGAGCCGGCCGTTCGGCGGCGTAGAGCAGCACGCCAATGGCGGCCAGGTAGAAGCCCAGGCCGAGCGCGGGCATCGGGACGCCCAGCGGATAGGCGAAGGCGCTGGCCCGCACCTCGTCGCAGCCGCTGCCGGTCAGGCAGATCGCGTCGCCGCCCAGGTAGTCGACCAACAGATAGGCGGAGGTGACGGTCCCGATCAGCGCGCTGACGATCGCCAGCCGCCAGGTCCAGTCGTTCCGCAAGGTGGTCATCTGCTTCTCTCCCGAGCTCCCCGGGCTGGCGCTGCTTGATCCGGGCAGCGGCGAGGGGCCCGACCGTCGGATCGGACCCCTCGCTCTGGCGGAGCGTGCGGTGGCACGCCGGTGGTCAGGCGCCGACCACCGCCGGGCGCAGGACAGGGGCCTCGATCGGCTCCGGCCTGGTTGCCCACAGGACGCCCACGCCTGTGAACAGGAGGGTGGCGCCAATCCCGGCGAAGACCGCCGCCAGGGCCAGCCCAAGCTGCAGGGCCGATGCGGTGGCAGTTCCGACGCCCAGCTCGGCGATCAGCGCATGGGCGGTCCCGCTCCAGATCTGCCCGCGTGCCGGACCCTCGATCGGGTGCTCGCGGTCGAAGTCGACCCAGTAGCGGCCGTCGTTCACGAACTCGTACTCACCCGCCGCGAACGTCTCGCCGTTGTACTCGACCGGCTCGGTGAGGACCACGGTCGTCGTGGCGTGCAGCGTGTGATAGGTGACCGTGGCCATCTGGTACATGTACTCGGTCGCCGTGTTGATGACCGGGTCATTCGGATCGAGCTCGGAGTCGACCACCGGGAAACCCCAGTCGTTCTTGAGCAGCGCCATGATCTTGTCGGCGCCTTCGGTTTCGCCTCGGTCGACCAGTTGGCCGTGCTCGTTGTAGGCGAGCCGGACGTCCTGGGCGGCGCTGAACGTGTTCAGCGACTTGTATCCCTCCTGGGTCTTCAGGAAGGCGAAGCCTCCCGCTGCCAGGAAGCCGATGCCGATCAGTGCGATGGCAATGGACAGGATTCGGAACCGACGAATCATTTCGTGACCACCTTTCCGATATTTCAAGACTGATTCGTGGCCCTCAGTCTCGGCAGCGGAGGGGTCCGCGCCACCTGCCATGACGGCCCTTTCGGGGGCCAAATGGCCCCCCTGCGGGCGGTCTGCAGGACATCTATCCCACGGGACATTCATTCCCAGGTCGCCCACGCGGCATGCAACTGCGCCCGCCACGTGGCGGGCGCCGTTCAGCAGGACCTTGTCTACGCAGGGACGGCCGCCGGCCGCTCCCGCAGCATGTGCCGCACCGTGGCGGCCACGTACAGGACTGCGGTGACCACCACCAGCGCGGTGAGCACCAGCTCCCAGCCGGTGATCAGCCCCACGATCACCAGCAGCAGGGCCGTCACGCCCAGTCCACTGGCAAAAGCGGTGTAGGCGGTCCGCGAGGTGATCGCCGCCGGGTCCGCTCCCACGATGCATGCCGCCAGCCCAAGGATCCCCACAACCAGGATCGCAAGCCTGACATCACCGATGAGCGGCAGGCTCCAGTCGAGCGCATGCCCGGCATACACCCCCACCACCGCCGCGGCCAGCACGGTCGCAGCTCCATCACGCCACGTCGCGCGCATCTCGTTGCTCCTTTCGTGCGTGCCGCACGGTCACTGAGCCATCGCGCCCGCGATTCGCGGACGAGCAGCCATCCACCGCACGGCAAACCAGGTGGCGGCGGCCGCGGCCAACGTGATCCAGCCGGACACCACGGCGGGTGCACCGCTGGCGATGGCCCACCCGAAGGCGACGGCCCAGTTGACGGCGATGAGCCCGGCCAGTGCCAGGATGCCGATCCGCCAGCTGACGCCCACGATCACGGCCAGCACGACGACTGCGGCACCGATGCCGAAGCCGGCGAACACCGTGGATAGCCACGCCGGCAGCGAGGCATCGGCGCCGATGCCGTCGCGGATGCCTGCCAGGGCGCACATGCCCAGGCCAGCCGCGGCGAACGCCGCCACCGTCCATCGGCCCGGTGGAATCACCGGCAGGCGACCCCGGGCCAGTACCCAGGCAAATCCGGCAACTACCGCCAGGGTGAGCAGCCGGGACAGAATCTCGGTGGACATTTCTGGACCTCCGTCAGGAAGCCGGCGCCACGGGCTGCCTGGTGCCGTCCGGGCCACCGATGACGTACGCGATCATGGCGACCAGGCCGAAGCTCAGCAGCCCCAGGACCAGCAGCAGGATGAACCACGTCTTGTCCGCCAGCGCCGCGGTGTTCAGCAGTGCGCCGATCCACGACACCAGGCCACCGACCAGCCCGCCCATGATCACCAGGCCGGCCAGGATTCCCAGCCCGAGGACGAACCACGCGCCCGGCCCGGATTGGATGCCGATCACGTCATGGCCGTGCATCACGAACATGCCGTTCGCGAAGGCGGCCCACAGCGCGGTCAGTCCCAGGATCAGCCCGGCGATTACCGCGATCGCGCTGCCGATGAACAGCCGCGTCACAGTCGACTTGGACATCGTCCCTACCTCTCTTTCCTCGAGGCCGGGACGGAGACCTCGACCGGCCCAGCGTGGTCGCTCCGCGGGCAGCGGCCTAGAGCCGGGCGGACCGTCCCCGCGGGCCGTCGGTCATCACGCGATCCAGCGCCAACCGCGCAGGCGCATCAGCTCGGCGGCGAGCGCCGGCGCCAGGGCGATGGCCGCCACCCAGCCCCACTCGCCAAGGGTCAGCGGCACCGCCCGGAAGGCCGATGCCAGCGGCTCGAAATACGGGATCGCCAGCTGCACCACCACCACGACCGTCACCGCCAGGAGCAGGAAGCCGTTTGCCGGGAGCCGATGGATTGGCACTTCCAGGCTGCGATTCGCATAGGCACGCACCGCCTGCCCCACGGCCAGGACGGTGAACGCGAACCATCGGGCGTGGTCGTCGCCGGATGCCAGGACCAGGATGGCCAGGGCCGCCAGCGCGGTGACGCTCCCGGCCAGCGCGACACCGGCAAGGATCCCGCGATCCAGCAGTGGCCGCCTGCGGTCGCGTGGCGGCCGGCGCATGGCGCCCGGCTCCTCGCGCTCCCGTTCGAAGGCCACCGATGCGCTGATGTCGATGAACAGCTCGGCCCACAGGATCTGAATCGGCAGCAGCGGCTGGGCGAAGCCGGCGATCGTCCCCAGCAGGACGAAGCCCAGCAACGCGACATGAGTCGAGATCAGGAAAACGAGACCCTTCTGCACGTTGGCCACCATGCGGCGCCCCTCGCGCAGGCCCTCCATCAGGGTCGCGAAGGAGTCGTCGCCGAGCACCAGGTCGGCGGCCTCGCGCGCCACGGCCGTGCCGCTACCCATGGCCACCGCCACATCGCTGGCCTGCAGCGCCGGGGCGTCGTTCACGCCATCCCCGGTCACCGCCAGCGTCCTGCCGGCGCGGTGCGCCGCCTCGACCAGGCGCAGCTTGTCGGAGGGCGTGGCGCGGGCCAGCACGGTCAGCCCTCCCAGCTCGCCCACTACCGCGGGGAGCGGCAGGTCCGCGATCTCCGCTGCGGTGCGCACGTGGCCGTCGCCCAGGCCTGCCTCGGCAGCGATGGATGCCGCGGTCCGCGGGTGATCGCCTGTGACCATGGTGACCTGGATGCCGGCGCCCCTGGCCAGCGTGATGGCGTCGCGCACGTCGGCGCGCAGCGGATCGCGGAAGCCCACCAGGCCCTGCGGCGACCACGCGCCGTCGCGCAGCGATGCGACCAGCAGCAGCCGGCTGCCGCGATCCGCGTGGTCGAGCACCAGCCGCTCCCAGGCGGTCAGCTCCGCATCGTCGGGCGGACGGCCGCGGGCCGCCACGCCGAGGATCGTCTCCGGGGCGCCGATGGCGAGCACGCGCTGCTCCACGCCCTCCCGGAACTCGACCAGGGAATACGGGTGTCCCTCGGCCGGCGGCTCGCAGCGCACCATGCGATCCGCATCCAGCCGGGGCTGTGCGGCAGGATCGTGGATGGCACGCGAAAGCGCCTCCGGGAACGAGCCGGAGCCGCCGGTCAGCTCGGCGCCCCACGCATTCGCCTCGGCGCGAAGCGCATCGGCCAGCAGCACGTCCCGCTCCGGCGGAGTCATCGGCCCATGCAGGCCGACCACGTCGGAGACCTCCAGGCGGTTCACGGTGAGCGTGCCGGTCTTGTCGGTGAGGATGAGGTCCACCGCGCCAAGCGTCTCCTGCGCGTTCAGGCGGCGGACCAGCACGCCGCGGCGCAGCATCCGGTAGGCGCCCAGGCCCAGCACCACGGCCAGGAGGACGGGCGGCTCCTCGGGGATCGCCGCGATCGCCGCCGCGATGCCGGCCAGCAGTGCCTGGCCGGCGCCCAGGCCGCGAACCAGGCCCAGGCCCACGGTGATGACCACCAGGCCGGTTGCCACCCACACCGCGATGGAGACGAGCCGATCCAGCTCCTGCTGGAGTGGCGAGCGGCGCCGTTCGGAGGGAGCCAGGGAGCCGGCGATCTGCCCAACCTCGGTGTCGCGCCCGGTGGCGATGACGATGGCCTCGGCGCGTCCGGCGATCACGCTGCTTCCCGAATGGACGACCGCTCGGCGATCGGCAAGTGGCGCCTCGGGCGAATCCGGTTGCGGGAGGCATGGCTCGGGGACCGACTCGCCGGTGAGCGTGCTGCGGTCGATCAGTGCGCCGAAAGCACTCGTCACGCGAGCGTCGGCCGGGATCACGTCGCCGCTGGTCAGCAGCAGCACGTCGCCGGGCACGACCTCGCGCGCGGGGATCACGACCGGCGACCCGTCACGACGAACCCGAGCGACCGGCGCGGCCGCTGCGCGCAGCGCGTCCAGGGCTCGCTCGGCGCGATAGCTCGTCGCCACGTCCGCTCCGACGATGGGCACCACGCCGCCCAGGATCAACAGGCCGTCGCGCACCTCGCCCAGCGCGATGGCCAGCAGGCCCGCGCCGGCGAGCATCAGGATGAAGGGCTCGGTGACGACGGCCCAGGTCAGCGACCACAGCGACGGACGACGAGCCGCCTCGACCTCGTTCGCGCCTGACGCCCGCAGCCGCCGGGCAGCCTCCCCGTCGTCCAGCCCGCGGTCCGGCGAGACGTCCAGCCGGCGGGCGACCTCTTCCCAGGCAAGGCCATGCGCCACCGCGCCGAGTGATGCGATGTCGGAATCCTCGCCGCCCCTCGCCGCGGCGGTGGCGACGCCGGTCATCGGCTGCTGACCTGGCGCGCGATGACCAGGTCCTCGCGCGCGGTGACCCTGATGATCACCGGTCCACCATCGGCCGCGAGCACTGCGTCTTCGTCCGATGGTGGCTCCCCCGGGAAGGGGACGCCAAGGACGGAAAGCCGCTCGCAGATCGCCCGGCGCATGGCGTGCGACCCCTCGCCAATGCCACCGGTGAAGACCACTGCGTCGAGGCGCTCCAGGCTGGTGGCCATGGCCGCGATTCCGGCCGCGGCGCGCGCGGCGAACATCTCCAGCGCCAGGCTCGCGCGGGCATCGCCGTCCTGGCTCGCCGCCTCAAGCTTCCGAACGTCGGCTCCCTGGCCCGATACCGCCGCCAGCCCGGACCCGTGCTCCAGTGCTTCGGCGAGCGTCTCGACCTCAGCCCCCGAGCGCAGCTGCTTGAGCAGGATCCCGGGGTCGATGGAGCCGGCACGGGTGCCCATCATCAGCCCCTCGAGCGGGGTCATGCCCATGCTGGTGTTCACCGAAACGCCGCGGTCCACGGCCGTCACCGAGCTCCCGGATCCCAGGTGCGCAACCACCAGGGACAGCTGCTCAGGCGGCGTGCCGAGCAGGGCTGCGGCCCGCTCGAACGCCCATGCCACTGACAGGCCGTGGAAGCCGAAGCGCTGCGCGCCCCACGCCTCGGGCACCGGGTAGCGCCGCCAGGCTTCTGGGAGGCCGTGGTGGAACGCGGTGTCGAAGCAGGCCACGTGCGGCACCCCGGGGAGCAGCTCCTGGGCCGCCTCGATCACCTCGGCGGCCACCGCGTTGTGCAGCGGCGCCAGCGCATCCAGCTCCCTGATCCGCGCGATTGCCGACGCGTCGACCACTGTCGGCTCGACAAACGAGGTGCCGCCATGGACCACGCGATGGCCAACGGCTTCGACGGTGCCGTGGGTCTCGAGCTGGCTGATTGCCCCGGCCACGGTCAGACGGGCATCGGCCTGGCCGCCGAGCTCTCGGGTCGTGGTCGCCAGCGTCACGCCGCCCGGCTCGTGGATGAGCGACGCCTTCAGCGAGCTGGACCCGGCATTCAGGACGAGGATCGCCATCGGCCGCTCCCGCGTCAGCCGGGCCAGGACCAGTCGCGGACCTCGACCGGGTCTTCGCCGTGCTGACGCGTGTGCGCGCGCGCCTGCGTGCGCCGCTCGGCCATCTGTTGGCGCAGCTCCGCGCCCCGCGGACCAAGCCCCGGCACGCGATCGACGACGTCCATCACCAGCCGGAAGCGGTCGATGTCGTTGACCATGGCCATGTCGAACGGCGTGGTGGTGGTGCCCTCTTCCTTGTAGCCGCGGACGTGCAGGTTGCCATGGTTCGTCCGGCGGTAGGTCAGCCGGTGGATCAGCCACGGGTAGCCGTGGTACGCGAAGATGATCGGCCGATTTGTGGAGAACAGCGCGTCGAACTCCGGCCCGGTGAGGCCGTGGGGGTGCTGGGCGTCGTCGATGAGGCGCATCAGGTCGACCACGTTGATGACGCGAACCTTCAGGTCGGGCAGGTGCTCGCGCAGAAGCGCAGCCGCTGCCAGCGTCTCGAGGGTCGGCACGTCGCCAGCGCAGCCCAGCACCACATCCGGCTCGTCGGTGCCGCAATTGCTGGCCCACTCCCAGATGCCGATCCCACGGGCGCAGTGGTCGACGGCCTCGTCCATGGCCAGCCACTGCGGCGCCGGCTGCTTGCCGGCGACGATGACGTTGACGTAGTCCACGCTCCGCAGGCAGTGGTCCGCCACGCTGAGCAGCGTGTTCGTGTCGGGTGGCAGGTAGACGCGGATGATCTCCGGCTTCTTGTTGACCACGTGGTCGATGAAGCCGGGATCCTGGTGGCTGAAGCCGTTGTGGTCCTGCCGCCAGACGTGGCTGCTGAGCAGGTAGTTGAGGGAGCTGATCGGCTGCCGCCATTCGAGCTGGCGCGAGACCTTCAGCCACTTGGCGTGCTGGTTGAACATCGAGTCGACGATGTGGATGAAGGCCTCGTACGAGCTGAACAGCCCGTGCCGGCCGGTGAGCAGGTACCCCTCCAGCCAGCCCTGGCAGATGTGCTCACTGAGGATCTCCATCACGCGGCCGTCCGGGGCCAGGTGCTCGTCGACCGGCAGCGCATCGGCCATCCATGCCTTGTCGGTGGCCTGGTACACCGCGGTCAGGCGGTTGGAGCTGGTCTCGTCCGGCCCGAACAGCCGGAAGCTGTCGGGGTTGCCGCGGATCACGTCCCGCAGGAATCCGCCGAGCACGCGTGTGGCCTCGGCGATGGGCGTGCCCGGAGCCGGCACCTCGACCGCGAAGTCGCGGAAGTCCGGGAGGGACAGTGGCTGGCGCAGCTCTCCGCCATTGGCGTGCGGGTTGGCGCTCATCCGCCGCGCGCCGCGCGGCGGCAGCTCGGCCAGCTCCGGCCGCAGCGCCCCCGACTCATCGAACAGCTCGTCGGGGCGGTAGCTGCGCATCCAGTCGTTCAGCATGGCCAGCTGCTGCGGGTCGCTGCGCACCGCCGGAAGCGGCACCTGGTGGCTGCGCCACGTTCCCTCGACGGGCAGGCCGGCGAGCTCACGCGGCCCGGTCCAGCCCTTCGGCGTGCGCAGCACGATCGCCGGCCACGCCGGTCGCCCGGCGCCGGTACCGCGGCGCGCGGCGCGCTGGATGGCCGAGATCTCGTCCAGTGCCGCGTCCAGGGTGGCGGCGAACTGCTGGTGCACGCCCAGCGGGTCGTCGCCGCTGACCACGTGGACCCGATGCCCGTATCCCTCGAGCAGCTTGACCAGCTCCTCTTCGGGAATGCGGGCAAGGACCGTGGGGTTGTCGATCTTGTAGCCGTTGAGGTGCAGGATCGGCAGCACCGCACCGTCACGCGCCGGGTTCAGGAACTTGTTGGAGTGCCAGCTTGCCGCCAGCGGCCCGGTCTCCGCCTCGCCGTCACCGACCACGCAGGCCACCAGCAGGTCGGGGTTGTCGAACGCTGCCCCGTAGGCGTGCGCCAGGGCGTAGCCCAGCTCACCGCCCTCGTGGATCGAGCCCGGCGTCTCCGGCGCCACGTGGCTGGGCACTCCGCCCGGGAAGCTGAACTGGCGGAACAGCCTGCGCAGCCCCTCCTCGTTGCGAGCGATGTGGGGATAGCGCTCGCTGTACGTGCCCTCCAGGTAGGCGTTGGCCACCATGGCCGGTCCGCCGTGCCCCGGTCCGGCGATGTAGATCGCGTCAAGGTCGCGCTCCTTGATCGCCCGGTTCAGGTGGACGTAGACCAGGTTCAGGCCCGGAACGGTGCCGAAGTGGCCGAGCAGGCGCGGCTTCACGTCCTCCGGCTGAATCGGGCGCCGGAGCAGCGGGTTGTCGAGCAGGTAGATCTGCCCGACCGAGAGGTAGTTCGCGGCCCGCCAGTAGGCGTCGATGCGCCGCAGGGTCTCCTCGTCGAGCGGACCGGCTGAAGCGGTGGTGGAGTCGAGAGTCCTCGTCACGATGCTCGATCGGCTGGTGATGCCAAGCGTAGCAGGGGCTGCGCGGGGCATCGAATCAGCCGATTCAGGCCGTCGCGGCGTTCCGGACGGCGAGAAGGGCGCCCTTCTCGACGCGAGCCGGCACGCGCCCGCGCATGACCAGCATCGACGCGTGCGTCCGCAGCAGCACGTCGTGCGCCACGCTGCCGGTGAGCAGCCGCCGCAAATCGCCCAGCCCGCGCGAGCCGCTGATGATCAGGTCGCAGCCCGCGTCCTGGGCCGCCGCGATGATCTGGTCCGCGGCGTCGCCGAAGCGGACGCTTGCCGTCGCGCTCCATCCACCGTCGACCAGCTGGTCGACCATGTCCTCGGCGAATCGCCACTGCCGGGCGGCCGCCTCGCGCGCCATCCGCCCATCGGACAGGTCGATCGCCGGCGTCGCCCAGGGCGTGACCATAAGCTCGGCGCTGTGCATCGGCGAGGGCGCCACGCTGACCACCTCGAACGGGATCCCGCGGAACGCATGCCAGCGGCCCAGGATGTCCGGGATGCGGTGGGCGTTCTCCGATCCATCGGTTGCCAGCAGGATGCGGGTCACGGCCGGTTGCCGCGCCACCAGCACCGGGCATGGCGCATGGTCAACAAGGTCGGCCGATACCGAGCCCAGGATCGCGCTGACCGCGGGTCCTCGGCCGCGGCTGCCGACCACGATGAGGTCAGCGCCATACTCCGCCGCGGCGTCGCGCAGCGTCAGGGCCGCGGGACCCTCCTCGTATTGCACTTCGACGAGGTGTCCCAGCTTGCGGAGCGGCTCCGCCAGGGCGTCGAGCGCCCTGAGCGCCTCGCGCGACTGTGCCCTGGCATCGCCATCGGCGAACCAGCCGCCCCCCGGGAACATGGCCGCCCAGCTGGTGCTCGACTCGCGCGCATGCGCGAACAGAAACTGGGTGTGCGCCGGCCAGGATGTGCTCGAGATCAGCTTGTGCGCGGTCAGCGACGACTCCGAACCGTCGAGCCCCACCACGATACGCATGGAAAGGTCCTCCGCCTTCAATGCTGGTCGGCCAGCTCCAGCTCGAGCGTAGCCACGCCGCCCCTGCACTCGTCGCGGATGAGGCGCCCGCCGGCGCTCAGCAGCAGGTCGCGCATGGCCACGTTGCCAATGAAAAGGGTCGCCACCAGTCGCCGCAGACCCAGCTGCTGGCTGGCTCGCACGGCGGACGCCATCAGCCCATGGCCGATGCCGTGGCGGCGCGTCCCGTCGGCCACCGCCACCGCGACTTCGGCAGCGCCATCGCCGACTGGCTCGACACAGATGTGGCCCACGACGCGCCCGTCATCCGGGCCCGCCTCGCGCAGGATGGCGACGAAGCCGGCCGCTCCCCGGTCGTTGGCAGCGGCGAACCGGTGCGCCGTCCCGGCGCCGATGCCACTGCCGACCGCCAGGAAGCGCGTGTAGCGCGCCTCTGGCGAGAGCCGCCTGTAGAAGTCGAGGAGGCCCAGCCAGTCACTCGATTCGATCGGTCGGATCGTCGCCCATCTGCCCGAGCCAAGGGGGATCGGTCCGATCCCGTGGCTGGGAGCTGCGAGGGCCGTGACGCTCATCTGGCTTTGACCTCCTCGTTGCTGCCATGGTCCGCACGGGGAGGAGGGGTGGCGAGAGCCGTTCGTCATTCCGGGGCGGGACGCATGGCATGAACGACGGCGGCCGCCACGAGGGCGGCCGCCGTCGACCAGCGAGGGTTGTCGGGGTCAGATGGGTCGGGGTGCCATATAGGTTCCGCCGCTCACGTAGCGCAGGGCGGCATCGGCCACCACGCCGAACACCACGGCACCGATCAGGGCCGGCACCAGGTACAGTCCGGTGATGACGGGGCCCCAGGTGCTCAGCGTGCCGAACGCCTCGCTACCCAGCCAGCCACCCACCACCGCGGCCGCACCGGTGAAGATCCACTCCGCGCCAAATCCCGCCTGACCGATGTACTGCAGCACGCCGGCGATCACCAGGGCGCCGCCGACCAGCAGCACGACCTCGATGAGGCTCATGCCGACTTCCCATCCAAACAGGTTGAGCATCGCTGCCACCTCCTTCGGGCATATGACAACCACCGTCAGGCTCGGCGTTCGCCGGCGCGCGGCCAAGGGCTATCGGTCCCGTCCGGAGGTGACCTCCAGCCCTCCGATCGCGGTGCAAGCGGCGCATAGACTCGCCCCATGAAGACGGTCAGCCCGCAGCAGGCGGTCGCGGGCATTCGATCCGGCGACCAGGTCTTCCTGCACGGCGGCGCCGCCACGCCCGCGACGCTGCTGGATGTGCTGGTGGGTCGCGCCGACAAGCTCCGGGATGTGGGCATCGTCCATTTCCACACGCTGGGGCCGGCGCCGCACCTTGCCCCGGAGATGGCGCCGCACTTCCGACACCGCGCGCTGTTCATCGGCGCCAATGCGCGCGAGGCCGTCAACGATGGCCGCGCCGACTACGTGCCGGTCTTCCTGTCGGACGTCCCCGAGCTCTTCGCCAGCGGCGTCCTGCCACTCGACGCGGCGCTCATCAACGTCACGCCGCCCGACGCGCACGGCTTCTGCTCACTCGGCACGTCGGTCGACGCCGCACTGGCCGCGGTGCGCTCGGCGCGGACGGTCATCGCGCAGCTCAACCCGGCGGTGCCGCGCACGCTGGGCGACAGCTTCGTGCACGTGTCGGAGATCGACCTGGCAGTGGAGGTGGACCAGCCACCCTACGAGCACCTCGAGCCACCCATCGGCGACGTCGAGCGTCAGATCGGCGAATTCGTGGCGGAGCTGGTGCCGGATGGCGCGACGATCCAGATGGGCATCGGCTCCATTCCGGGGGCCGTCGGGCTGGCGCTGCGCGACAAGCGCGACCTGGGTGCACACACGGAGCTGTTCACTGACGTGGTGCTGGACCTTGTGGAGGCGGGCGCCCTTACCGGTGCCGCCAAGGAGATCAACCGCGGGAAGATCGTCACCACCTTTCTCATGGGCAGCCGGCGCCTGTACGACTTCGTGAGTGACAACCCCATGGTCGAGATGCGTCCAGTGGACTACACCAACGACACGTCGGTCATCCGCCGCTTCAAGCGGATGGTGGCCATCAACTCGGCGATCTCGGTGGATCTCACCGGCCAGGTCTCGGCCGACTCCATCGGGACGCGCTTCTACTCGGGGGTCGGCGGCCAGATGGACTTCATGCGCGGCGCGGCACTGGCGCCCGAGGGACGGGCCATCATCGCCCTGCCGTCGACCGCGGCCGGCGGGCGCGTCTCCAGGATCTGCCCGGTGCTGCCGGAGGGGGCCGGCGTGGTGACGAGCCGTGCCCACGTGCGCACCGTGGTGACCGAGTACGGCGTCGCGGAGCTGTTCGGCCGGAGCGTGCGCGAGCGCGCCCATGCCCTGATCCAGATCGCGCACCCGGACTTCCGCGATGAGCTGCGCCACGCGGCTCGCACGCGCTTCCACCTGGAAACCTGAGGTAAGTGATGGACCGATACCTCCGCGGCATCCTGATGCTGCTCCTCATCACCGCCCTTGCCATCGCGCCGGGGACGGTCCAGGCCCGGGTTGCTGCCAACGCCGGCAACCCGCCCGCGTCCCCCGTGGCGGCATTCGTTCCGCGAGCGCTGATCCTGGAAGCAGGCCCGCAGGTCGGCTTCCGATTCGCCGACGATGGCTCCGTCCGGGCACGCCGCTCCGTCGTCCTTGGGGACCGAACGCAGGAGACGGCGACACGCAGGCGGACGGTCGGTGGGCGCGTGCACCTGCTGGTGCGATCGGGCGTGCTGGCCGGCTGGTACGTCCGCGAGTCGATCGTGGCCCACCTGAAGGGCATGGCGGGCAGCATCACCTTCGGCACGCCGATCAGCGTGCAGATACCCGCCGGCACGGTCATCGCCTATCGCTTCGATGCAGACTGGGGATTGATCGATGCAGTGATCCGCACCGTCTCCGTCGGACACACGAGGCCGGCTGACCGCGTGGGCGTCATCGATGGCCGCCGCTACTACCACCTCACCACTGGAGCGTGGGCCGGAACCTGGATCCCGGCGGTGGCGGACGGCAGGGGAGACGAGCTGCGCTGCGCGACCGGCCCGCGCGCGCCCATCGGCACGCGGGAGGTGGTCCGCCGGACGCAGAACGCCGGAGAT
The DNA here is from genome assembly GCA_036556695.1 of Candidatus Limnocylindria bacterium. Taxonomy (GTDB): domain Bacteria; phylum Chloroflexota; class Limnocylindria; order QHBO01; family QHBO01; genus DASSCW01. The sequence goes on along the minus strand of DATBIY010000025.1, from coordinate 14,060 downwards.
CGACTGGCACTCACCTTCGACATGGGCGGTCGGCTGGTGCCGGCGCTGCGCATCATGCGCTACCTGCTGCTCCACGGCGTGTGCACCACCATCTTTTCCACCGGCGATTCGGCACAGACACCGATCGGTGACCAGGTGCTGGATATGGTTCGCCTCTACCCGCAGGTCTTCGAGGTCGGCAACCACACCATGCACCACTGCAACCTGGTGAGCGGCGGGGAGGGTCCGAACTGTCCAAGCAGCCGCCCGTCGAACGATCGCGCGCGCGCGGAACTGCTGGATGCAGCCGCGCTGATCAGCTCGGCTGCCGACCAGTCTCCGGTGCCGTACTGGCGTCCGCCGTACGGCGCCTTCGATACGGCCGTTCTCCGGGCCGCGGCATCGGTCTCCTATACCAAGACCATCATGTGGGACGTGGACACCATCGACTGGCGGCCGATCTCGCAGGGCGGGCCGACGGCCGCCGATGTGGCCGCCAAGGTCGTGGCGAATACGTCGAGCGGCAGCGTGGTGCTGATGCATCTCGGTGGCTATTCCACGCGCAACGCGCTGCCGGCAATGCTGCATGGCCTGGCCCGCACGCGCCACCTGCAGCCGACGACGATCTCTCAGCTGCTCGCCCTGGACTGAGCGCGCACGTCGGGCGCGGAGCGGGTCCCACGCACTGGGCGAATGATCCGCTTGGCCTTCTCCTCACCCCCTTAAGGGTCATGGCTCGTCGAGGAGCAGCCTCAGAATGTCGAGCGGCGTGACCACCCCCACGGGCCGATCCTCGTCGTCCACCACGACCAAGCGGTGGATGTGCTGATCCAGCATCAGCCGGATGGCCCGCTCGACCGTTGTCTCGACGTGCACCGAGATTGGAGGTGAGGTCATGATGTTGCGGACCCGCAGCCGGCTCCAATTGCCGCTGATGAGCTCACTCGATCGGGCGGTCAGGATGTCGGCCTGGCTGATGACCCCCACGACAGTGCCCATCTCGACCACAGGCAGGCCAGAGACGCGATACGTCTTCAGGACGCGTTCGGCCTCGGACACCGGCTGATCGCTGTCGATCACGACCGGATTGATGGTCATGAGATTGCCGATGCGCATGTCGGCGACAGTGGTGAGCATGCTTGCCTCCGGATCGCAGTTCGCACTCAACTGTCGACCCGGGGCGCGACATTGTCCTGTGCCAGTGGTCATCACTTTGCGGGCGCGTAGTCATGACCGGCGACGGGTGACCGGCTGGTTGGGGCCGATCGGCAGGCCACAACCACGCCGTCCGGCACTTCGGCTGCGCAGCCGCGCCACGGACCATGGACCACAAGAGCTGGGTGGCAGAGATGAGTTCGGTGAGAAGGGCACCGCCGAAGAGTGACGACTGGATCGTCTGCCGCGGTGTGACACGACCCGTGATCCACGGAACGGTGGCCTGTCCGGATTTCGGAGATCGGAACATCCGGTTCTGCCGTGCGTGCCGGCTGCTGCAGGCAGAGCCGTGGGAGTGGAGACGGCTGGAATGCGCTCCGGAGTTCGCACCGCGCACGCCAGCCCGGGTGGACCCGCGCTAGCCTATCGCCGTGGCGAAGCCGAACGCCGAGCCGTCGGGTCGCGGCCTCCTGCCGCCCGCCGTCCAGGCGCTGGACGAGGCGGTGCGCGGCATCAGTGGCGTGCTCGATCGGGAGCAGGTCCTGCAGCTCATCGTCGACCGGGTGCGCGCCCTCGTCCACGCGGAGTACGCGGCCCTGGGCATCGTCGATGACGAGGGTCGCATCACGCAGTTCCTGACCAGCGGCATCAGCGCAGAGGAGCGTGCGGCGATCGGCGAGCTGCCACATGGCCACGGCCTCCTGGGCCTGATCATCCGCGAGAACCGCTCGTACCGCGTTCCCTCCATCGCGGCACACCCGGAGAGCTACGGATTCCCGCCCAACCACCCGGTGATGGAGTCGTTCCTGGGTGTGCCGGTAGGCATCAAGGGAAGCGCGATCGGACGCCTCTACCTCACCGAAAAGCAGGACGCAGCCGAGTTCAGCGCTGAGGACCAGGCGCTGGTCGAGACCTTCGCGCTGCACGCCGGCATCGCCATCGAGAATGCCCGCCTGCATGACGAGGTGCAGCGCCTGGCGATCGTCGATGAGCGCGACCGCATCAGCCGCGACCTGCACGACAGCGTCATCCAGATGATCTACGCGGTCACCCTGTCGCTGGACGACATCCCGGACCTTGTGGCGAGCGACCCCGACGAGGCTCGCCGGCGCGCCGACCACGCGGTGGATGCGCTGAACGGCGTCATTCGGGAGATCCGGCAGTTCATCTTCGGCCTTCGCCCGGTCCTGCTCGACAGCGGGACGTTGACCGATGGCCTGGTAGCCCTGGCCGACGAGCTGCAGCGCAACACCGCCACCCAGATCGGGATCGAGACGGACGTGCCTGACGATCTGCCGCTGACGCTGGTCGCCGACCTGCTGTCGGTGGCCCGGGAGGCGCTGGCCAACGTGGCGCGCCACGCCTCCGCGGCACACGCGCAGATTCATGCCACGGCCGCCGACGGCAAGATTCGGCTCGAGATCGCTGATGACGGTCGCGGAATGCCGCCGACCGTGCGAAACCAGCAGCACGGCCACAACGGGCTGGCCAACATGCGCGCCCGCGCCGAGGGGCGTGGCGGCACGTTCGAGGTCGTCAGCGCCCCGGAAGCTGGGACGCGGATCGTTGTGACGGTGCCCCTCTCCGGCCGCTGACGGCTTCAGGCCACGCCGATCGCGGCCACCCGGTCCAGCTCGGTGAGGAACCAGCGTGCGGTTCCCTCGGCGGCGATGTGCAGCAGCGCGCGGTCGGCCAGGCGTCCCAGCGTGCCGCCGGGTGGCAGGTACCAGCCCGAGATGGAAAGCTCCCCGGGCCGCGCGGCGATGGTCCCCGAGAACACCGGGAACAGCGGCGCCAGCGAGGCGGCTCGCCAGTTGATCTCCGCCTCCCAGCCGGACGCGTCGGCCCGCACCGGCCCGATATCCACGTACGCCGCCTTGCGGAAGGTGACCAGCGATGGCGTTTCGCTCACCCGCAGGCGCAGGTCGGCGTGGTAGCGCCGCATGCCAGGCGGTGCGCCCTCGATCTCGTCGCCCAGCCAGCCGCGCGCAGCGTGGATCGCCCACGCCAGCTGCGGGGCGTCGCTCAACGCGCTGCGCCGGACCACCAGCCTCGCGGCGTTGGAGTCCGGGCTGCCATCGGCTGTATCTGGAACGAACATGCGAAAGCACCAGGCCTTGAGGTTTCGCATCACGGTATCGGCCGCCAAAGGCCAGGCGCAGGGCCAAATGGCCCTTCCATGGGGGGCCGCCGGTCAGGCGGTTGCGGTTCCTTCGCCGCTGGTGAGCGGCGGCCGGCGTGAGGGAGGCTCCAGGTGGTTGGAAAGGAGCACTTCCATGACTCTCATGACAATGGTTCCGCCCGAGCAGGAGAGCATCGCCACCATGCGAGCGGCGGTCTTTCAGTCGCCGGGCGACATCCACATCGAGCAGGTACCGCGGCCGCATGCCGGACCGGGCGAGGCGGTCATCCGCGTGACGCTGACGACGATCTGCGGCACCGACGTGCACATTCTCAAGGGCGAGTACCCGGTCAAGCCGGGACTGGTCGTCGGCCACGAGCCGGTTGGCGTGATCGAGGAGCTGGGCGCGGGCGTCCAGGGCTACGAGATCGGCCAGCGCGTGCTGGTCGGGGCGATCACGCCCTGCGGCCAGTGCCACGCCTGCCTGAGCGGGCACCTCAGCCAGTGCGGCCATGGCTCGGGCTACGAGGCCATTGGCGGCTGGCGCTTCGGCAACACCATCGACGGCGCGCAGGCCGAGTACCTGCTCGTGCCGAACGCGCAGGCCAACCTGGCCCGCATCCCCGACTCCCTGACCGACGAGCAGGTGGTGCTGCTGGCCGACATCGCCTCCACCGGGTTCTCCGGCGCGGAGTCCGGTGCGGTGCGCATCGGCGACTCGGTGGTCGTGTTCGCACAGGGGCCGATAGGCCTCTGCGCCACGGCGGGCGCGCGGCTGATGGGCGCCTCGCTGGTGATCGGCGTCGACGGCGACCCGGAGCGTCGCGAGGTGGCTCGGCGCATGGGCGCCGATGTCGCGCTCGATCCGGAGGCAGTCGACGTGGTCAGCGAGGTGAAGCGACTGACCGGTGGTGGCGCCGACGTCGCCATCGAGGCGCTGGGCCTGCAGGTCACCTTCGAGTCGGCGCTGCGCTGCCTGCGTCCTGGTGGGACCCTCTCGAGCCTGGGCGTGTACTCCGGCAAGCTGGAGCTGCCGTACGAGGCCTTCGCGGCGGGCCTTGGCGATCATCGGATCGTCACCACCCTGTGCCCCGGCGGCAAGGAGCGGATGGAGCGGCTGATGAAGGTCGTGGAAGCCGGGCGGTTCGACCCGCTTCCGCTGATCACGCACCGCTTCAGCCTCGACCAGATCGGCGAGGCGTATCGGATCTTCAGCAACCGCCTGGACGGCGTGCTGAAGGTGGCGATCAAGCCATGAAGCCGCGACGCATCGACCCACTGGCGATGGTCCTGGCCGATATCGCCGGCTGGCCCGAGCCGAGTGACAAGGCTCGACCGAAGGCCACCACCCCGAAGCGCAGGCGGCCGAAGCGGCCGGAGGACCTGCCCAGAGCGGCCTGATCCGCCCCGTTGGCAGGCAAGAGGCCGGGCTCCGGCAGCGGGGCCCGGCCTCTCTCTTTGCCTAGCGCTCCTGAACGACCATGGCGGTCACCATGCCGAACATGCCCTCCGGCCCTTCCGCGTGGGTCAGGATGTGGCAGTGGAACGCCCAGGTGCCGATCTCCGTGGCGTCCACCAGGACGTCGATCCGCTCCCCCGGCGCCACCAGCACCGTGTCCTCGAAGTGCGGCTGGGGCAGCGTCCAGCCGTCCTTGGCCACCACCAGCTGCGGGATGCCGTGGAGGTGCATCGGGTGGATCTGCAGCCCCTCGTTCATGTATCTGATGCGGATCAGGTCGCCCTGCGTGGCGACGATCGGTTCGGTCGCCGGGAAGCCCTTGCCGTTGAGCGTGAAGCCCAGCGGCCCGTCGTTCAGCACCATGGCGTAGTCGATGTCCGCGGCCGGGATCGAGTCATCGTCGGGATCGGTAACGATGAAGGCGCCCAGCAGGCCCATTGGCACCTGCTCCTCCGCCATGAAGTGGCTGTGGTACATGTGCGAGCCGGCGTTGCGGAGGGTGTACTCGTAGGTGAACGACTCGCCCGGCATGACCGCCGGCTGGCTGATCACCGGCACCCCGTCCATGTCCGGCGGCACGAACAGGCCATGCGAGTGGATGGTCGTGGGAACCGGCAGCTCGTTGTGGAGGATGATCCGGATGCGGTCCCCCACCTGAGCGCGCAGCTGCGGACCGGGCACCATTTCGTTGTAGGCGTACGCCTCCACGAACGTGCCGGGCTCGGTCTCCCACTGGATGACCGACGCCGTCAGCTCCCACTGCAGCGTGCCGTCGGGTTGAATGTCCGGCTCCAGGACCTGGTTGCCCTTGCCCTCGGTCTCAGCCGGGAACTGGGCGGTCACCGCCGCGTCGACGTCGCGCATCTGCTCTGCGGTCATGCTCTCGCCGGGGGACGGTTCCGGTGAGCCGGATCCGCCGGCGGTCACCATCACCTCGCCCTGCATGCCGGCGTCAGCGTGGCCAGGCACTGAGCAGATGAAGGTCATGCCGCCCTCCGGGATGACGACCTCGCCCGTCGCCGACGAGTGGCCCTCCGCCTGCAGCTTCGTGCCGTCGGCGAAGGTGATGTCGTGGAGCGTGCCACCGTCATTCACGAAGCGGACCGGGTAGGTGCCCGGGGCGGTGAGGTGGACCATGGCCGGCTCGAAGCCCAGGTCGAAGGCGTGGATCTCGATGGTCTGGGGCGCGACGGCGGACGGCGACGGGCTGGACGACGCGGCGGGCGTGGCAGTGCCGCTGCCGACCACCAGCGCGACCAGCGCCAGGCCGACGGCGAACATGGCCGCGCCACCGGTGAACCCGAGCCAGAGGACGAGTGCGCGTGGCATGGAGACTCCTGTTGATTCCAGACGTGGACGTAACAGGAACGACCATACGGACGGCCGGGCGGGCGGAGTAGGGCCACCAGACCCGCGGCCTGCGGGCCATTCGGCCCGCGGAAGCGGTGCGCGTCTGGCAACCGAGGTGCCATCGGTATACTGGTGCGCCGCAGCACCCGTCCAGCTTCCACGCACCGCGAGGTCGCCTTATTGCGCGCTCTCCTTTCCGTCTCGGACCGCGAAGGCATTGTCGAGCTCGCCCGCGGCCTGAAAGAGGCCGGAATCGAGTGCTACGCCACGGACGGCACGCGCCGTCATCTGGGCGAGAACGGCATCGAGGTACTGCCGGTCAGCGACCTGACCGATTCGCCGGAGATCCTGGGCGGCCGGGTCAAGACGCTCCACCCCAAGATCTTTGCCGGCCTCTTGGCACGCAGGGACCAGCCGGATCACCTGGCGCAGCTGGCCGAGCACGGGGTCGAGCAGATCGACATCGTGGTTGTCAACCTCTACCCCTTCGCCGAGACGGTGCGCCGCCAGGAGACCACGCTGGACCAGGCGCTGGAGCAGATCGACATCGGTGGCGTGGCACTGCTGCGGGCAGCGGCCAAGAACTTCCCGGGCGTGGCCGCGGTGAGCGACAAGACGCAGTACGCATCCGTCCTGAGAGACCTGAAGGCGCAGGGGACCGTCAGCCCGGAGACGCGCCAGAAGCTGGCGGCCGAGGCCTTCGCCCTGACCGCCGCCTACGACGCGCAGATTTCCAGCTACCTGAACCAGCAGGCCGGGACCCTGTTCCCCAGCCGCCTGACGCTGGTGGTCGAGAAGAAGGCCGATCTGCGCTACGGCGAGAACCCGCACCAGCTGGGCGCCTTCTACGCCGATCCCGCCCAGTTCAGGACCAGCATCAGCCGCGCGCGGCAGATCGCCGGCAAGGACCTGTCCTTTAACAACCTGCTCGACCTGGACGCTGCCTGGGCCATCGCCAGCGACTTCAAGACCCCGGCCGTCACCATCGTCAAGCACGGCAATCCCTGCGGCCTGGCGAGCGTCGTGGACCTGGCCGAGGCGTTCCGCATGGCGCTGGAAGGCGACTCGGTGAGCGCATACGGCGGGATCATCGGCGCCAATAGGGTTGTGGATGAGCAAGCCGCGAGAGCCATTCGCCCGGGCTTCTTCGAGGCCATCGTGGCCCCCGGCTACACCGCCGAGGCGCTCGAGATCCTGCGCACCAAGAAGGGCTTCGAGATCATCGAGGTGCCGCCCACCGACCACGACGACCCGGAGATGGGGATCGGCAACTTCGACTTCAAGCGCATCGGCGGCGGGCTGCTGCTCCAGACCTTTGACAACCTGGAGGAGGACCGCAACAAGCTGCAGGTCGTCACCCAGCGCCGCCCCACCCTGGAGGAGCTGACCGACCTGCTCTTCGCCTGGCGAGCGGTGCGCCACGTGAAGTCGAACGCCATCGTGCTGGCCAAGAAGCACGCGATGGTGGGCATGGGCGCCGGCCAGCCGTCACGCGTGGTCAGCGTGGAGGTGGCGCTGCGCAAGGCCGGCGAGCGCGCTCCGCTCTCGGTCATGGCCAGTGACGCGTATTTCCCCTTCCCAGATGGCATCCAGATCGCGGCGCAGGCCGGGGTAACGGCCATCATCCAGCCCGGCGGCAGCATCCGCGACGAGATGGCCATCGAGGTGGCCGACCGACATCACATGGCCATGGTCTTCACCGGTCGACGACACTTCCGGCACTGACCCAGGAGCCGATGGAGCCCACGGAGCCGATGGACTGATGGACAAGCTGATCTCCGGCGAGGCAGTCGCCGCCACCGAGGCGGGCGCCATCGCGGCTGCCCGCCTGATGGGCCGCGGCGACCGCGAGGGTGCCGACCACGCCGCCGTCGAGGCCATGCGCCGCGCCATGGAGGAGTCGGAGATCTCCGGCACCATCGTCATCGGCGAGGGCGAGCGCGACGAGGCGCCGATGCTCTACATCGGCGAGAAGGTGGGCAACCCGGAGGCCGCCGTGGAGGTCGACATCGCGGTCGACCCGCTGGAGGGCACCAACCTGGTGGCCACGGGCAGCGCCAACGCCACGGCCGTGCTGGCCGCCGCCGAGCCGGGCGGCCTGATGCACGCGCCGGACACCTACATGCGCAAGCTCATCGTCGGCCCGCAGGTCGCCGGCCACGTCAGCGTCCACGATCCCATCGAGGTCACCATCCGCACCATCGCCGAGCGGCTGGGCCGCGGGCCGTGGGACATCACCGTCGTGATCCTGGACCGGCCCCGCCACGAGCAGCTCATCGCCGATGTGCGCGCCACCGGCGCCCGCATCAAGCTGATCTCCGACGGCGACCTGACCGCCGGCATCTCCGTCGCCGTGTCCGGCACGGGCGTGCACGCCGTGATGGGCACCGGCGGCGCGCCGGAGGGCGTGCTGGCCGCCGCCGCCCTGAAGTGCCTGGGCGGCGAGATCCAGGGCGTCTTCGCTTGGCGCTCGCAGGAGGAGAAGGAACGCGCCCGCGCCATGGGCGTGGACGTGGACGACAGCGAGCGCGTGTACTTCACCAACGACCTTGCCTCCGGGGAGCAAGTCGTGTTCTCGGCCACCGGCGTGACGGACGGTGAGCTGCTGCGCGGCGTCCGCTTCTTCGGCGGCGGCGCGCGCACCCACTCCCTGCTGATGGTCTACCGGCGGGGCGTCGTGCGCTTCATCGACACAGTCCACACCTTCGACCGCGCTACACCGCCCCGGGTCCGCCTCTAGGGCGCGGACAGGTTGCGGCCCTTCTGCGACTCGGCGCGGGCTGGCACCAGCGATGCATGCCCCGGACTCCTGCCCCGTCCAGGCCGGTATTGCCGCGCGGTGGACGTCCGGCGAAAAGGGAGGCGCTCATGGAAAGCAAGGTCAAGCTGCTCGGCCATCCCATTCACCCGATGCTCATCGTGCTTCCGTTGGGCCTGCTGTCCGCGGCGGTGCTCTTCGATGTCGTGTACCTCGTGACCAACGACCAGGTCTTCAGCAACATCGCCTACTGGAACATGGCGCTCGGCATCGTCGGCGGTCTGCTGGCGGCGGTGTTCGGCCTGCTCGACTGGCTCAACATCCCGGGCGGAACGCGCGCGAAGCGTATCGGCCTCCTGCATGGCGGTGGCAACGTCGTGGTGGTGACGCTGTTCGCCATCAGCTGGCTGATGCGCCTCAACGCCGCGGGCTACGAGCCGAGCGGGCTGGCATACGTCTTCTCGTTCGCCGGCCTCGCGCTGGCCGCGGTCACGGGCTGGCTGGGCGGTGAGCTGGTCGACCGGCTGGGCGTGGGCGTGGATGACGGCGCGAACGTGGACGCCTCCAGCTCGCTGACCGGTGAGCCTGCCGCGCGGACGACCGCATCGGGCGGCAGCCCGCAGGCCATAAGGCACCCACGCCGCTAGGCATCGCAGAGGTCACGCACATGCGACTGCCGCTCAGCGACCAGGTCGTCGTCATCACCGGCGCCTCGCAGGGCATCGGGCGCGAGACCGCGCTGCAGATGGCCCGCGCGGGCGCCAACCTGGTGGTGGCCGCCCGCAACCGCGAGGCGCTCGACGAGCTGGCCCTCGAGGTGAATCGGCTCGGCGGCCAGGCGGAGGTGGTGCCCACCGATGTCGCCGATTTCGCGCAGGTGCAGGCGCTGGGTGCCCGCGCCATGGAGCGCTTCGGGCGCATCGACACCTGGGTCAATGACGCGGCGGTGAGCGTGTACGCCACCGTGGAGCAGATGGCGCCCGATGAGATGGAGCGCCTCATCGCAGTTAACCTGCTGGGGCAGATGTACGGCTGCAAGGTGGCGGTCAGCCACATGAAGCCGCGGCGCTTCGGGCGGATCGTGAACGTGGGGTCGGCGCTGTCCGAGCGGGCGGTGCCGCTGCAATCGGCCTACGTCGCCTCCAAGCATGGCGTGCAGGGCTTCAGCGAGGCCCTGCGCCTGGAGCTGGACCACGAGGACGCGGGGATCGCGGTGGTGCTCATCCTGCCAAGCTCCATCAACACGCCGCTCTTCAGCTCCGCGCGCTCGAAGATGGGCGTGGAGCCGATGCCGGTGCCCCCGGTCTACGAGCCGCGCGTGGCGGCGCAGGCCATCTGCCATGCCGCCGAGAACGGCGGACGCGAGGTCGTGGCCGGCGGCTGGGGCAAGCTCCTCATCCTCGCGCAGCGCCTCAGCCCCTCCCTGCTCGACCGCTACATGCTCCAGGACGGGCGCGCCTTCAAGCAGCAGAAGACCAGCGAGCCGGACGGCCGCCGCGACAACCTGTTCCAGCCGAGCGCTGGACCGGGTTCCACCACCGGCCGGTTCGGCGAGAACTCGAAGGGCAGCAGCGTCTACACCTCGCTCTTCGAGCTGCACCCCAATCGCAAGCGGCTGGCCGTGGCAGCCGCCCTGGTCAGCGCGCTGGTAGCCGTCCGCCGCGCGGGCCGCTGACGCGGTTCACGGACCGGTGAGCCACCGGATCCAGCTGCGCGCACGCGCCGGGCAGCTGTTCGCCTACTCGGGCCGCTCGCTGCTGGTCACCAACCTGGAGGGCGAGCTGCCGCCGGAGGATCCGTACGGGCTGTTCGTCGAGAACGCGCGCCACCTGTCCGGGTTGGAAGTGCGCGCCAATGGCAGCCGCCCGAAACCCATCTCCGCCTCTGCGGTCGGCGGCGACGCCCTGCTTGCCTACGCCGAGATCCCGGCGGGCGGCGGCGTGCCGAAGGAGTCGGTCTACCTGGAGACGCTGCACTTCGTGGGCGACGGGCTGCGCACCCTACTGCGGGTCACCAGTTTCGCGCCGAAGCGGGCCAGGCTCACGCTCACCCTGGCACCCACCGCCGACTTCGCCGATACCGACGAGGTCGAGCGCCGCGCCCGCCAGCAGACGGCCGACGTGGAGACGGCCTGGGACGCAGACGCCGGCGAGCTGACGCTGCGCTACTGCCATCCGCGCCTCGACCGCCGCACGGTGCTCTCAGTCGTCCACGCGCCGGAACCGCCGACCTGGGACGGCAAGCAGCTGTCCTTCGCGATCTCCCTGCCGGCCCGGGGCCGCGCGGAGCTGGAGCTGACCACAGAGCCGATGATCAACGGCCAGCGCCGGCCCGCCTCGCCGCGTCGCACGTTCGCCGCTCCCACCACGCCCGCCGAGAAGTTGCGCAGCGGCCTGCGCGACGGGATGACCCAGCTCACCAGCTCCAACGACACCGTGGCGCGCGCCTGGCGCACGGCATCCCTGGACCTCGCGACGCTCCCGCTGGACCTGGCCGATGGCGCCGCGGCGCCCATCGCCGGGCTGCCCATCTACCAGCAGCTGTTCGGTCGCGACATGCTGACCATCGGCTGGCAGTCTCTGCCTGCCAACCCGGCGCTGCTGCGCGACGCACTGCGGGTCAACGCCGCCTGGCAGGGCACCCGCATCGACGACTGGCTGGACGAGGAGCCGGGCAAGATGATCCACCAGGCCCAGGACGGGCCCCTGGCCGAGCTGGGCGAGACGCCGTATCGCCGCTACTACGGTGACTGGGCCACACCGCCCGACTTCCTGGTGATGCTGGGCCAGTACTTGTTTTGGACGGACGACGGCGACACCGTCCGTCGCCTGCTCCCCGCCGCGCGGGCCGCGCTGGACTGGGGCTTCCGCTACGGTGACCCGGACGGCGATGGGTTCCTGGACTACGACACCCACTCGAAGAAGGGGGTCAAGAACCAGGGCTGGCGCGACTCGGACGACGCCGTCATCGATGAGCGCGGCCGAATCGTGCCCAACCCCATCGCATCGAGCGAGCTGCAGGCCTACTGGTACGCCGCGCTCCAGCAGGCGGCTCTGGTGTTCACCATGTTCGGGGACGTCGGCTACGGCGCCGAGCTCCTCCGCGAGGCGATCAGCCTGCGCCGCCGCTTCAACGCGGCCTTCTGGATGCCGGATCGTGGCGCGTACGCCATGGGGCTGGGTCCCGGCAAGGAGCAGATCCGCTCCATCGGCTCGAACGACGGGCACCTGCTGGCCAGCGGCATCGTGCCCGCCAAGCGCGGCCGCCGGCTGGCCGCGCGGCTGATGCAGCCGGACCTGTTCAGTGGCTGGGGGATCCGCACGCTTTCGGCCGAGCACGCCGCCTTCAACCCGTTCAGCTACCACCGCGGCAGCGTCTGGCCGGTGGAGCAGGGAACCATCGGCTTCGGATTCGCGCGCTACGGGTGCTGGGAGCTGCTGGATCGGCTGGCGGAGGGCACCTTCGCCGCCAGCGACCTGTTCGTGGAGAACCGGCTGCCGGAGGTGATCAGCGGCATCGGGCGCGACGCGGATCACCCGCATCCGGGCATCTATCCCGCCAGCTGCGAGCCGCAGGGCTGGTCCGCCAGCGCGGTGATCCAGCTGGTGCAGGCGCTGCTGGGCATGGTCGCCTTTGCGCCGATGGGCCTCCTGGTGGTCGACCCGCATCTCCCCGCCTGGCTGCCCGACCTGCGGCTGACACGGCTCCGGGTGGGCGAGGCCACGCTGGACATCCGCTTCGAGCGGGCCGCGAGTGGCCGCACCACGTGGCGGGTGCTGGACCGCGACGGCTGGGTGCGCGTCGTGCGGCAGCCGCCTCCCCAGGCGCCCGGCTCCGGCCTGGTGGGCCGATTGCTCGCAGGAGTAGGCTCGTTGCCGAGGACGTGATGATGAACCGGGTTTCGCGGCCGGCGCTCCGGGGATCGCTGCTGGGCAACGTCCTGCGGCTGCTGAACCCGATCGTGAAGCTCCTGCTCAATTCGCCGATCCATTGGCCGCTCTCCCACTGGTTCGCGATCCTGTCGTGGACCGGCCGCAAGACGGGAAAGCGCTACTCCACCCCCGTGTCACACATCCGCGAGGGCGAGGTGGTGTGGGTCACCACCGGCGACCGCTGGTGGCACAACCTGGGCGACCGTGGCCCGGTCACCATCCGCGTCCGGGGGCAGTGGCGTGAGGCCGTCGCCGCGCCCATCACCGACCCCGCCGAGTCGCAGACCGGCCACGAGCGCCTGTTCCGTGCCCATCCCTGGTTCCGCTGGCTCTCCGGCATCCCGGGGAGCAGCGCCGGCGGCGCGGATCCCGTCGAGCTCGGGCGCGCGCTGCAGGCCGGTCGCGTGCTCGTCCGCATCGAACTCGGTGATCACCGAGCGGGTGCTCGACACCTGGACGCCGGACATGCTGGCCGAAAACATCGTGCGTGAGGTCGGCGGCGCGCAGCAGGTCCACTCGCGCGCCTCGATCTTCCAGCGCCTCTTCACTCACGAGGCATACCATTGCGGCCGATCTCGGCCCAGATGCCCAGCTTCTCCTGGCGAGCCCTAGATTCCGCCCGGTCGAGCTGCGACTGCCGAGCAGTGTCGGGCGGATACGACTTCGCGACCACCAGTCCGTGGCGCACGAGCGCGCGGTTCACGAAGAGCCATTCGCCGCCCTCGCGAACCCAGACGTAGCGCAGCAGCCGGCCGAAGTGGTCGCGATTCGACCGATCCACCTCCAGCACGACCGTGCCGCCGGCGACCAACTCCCGGTTCTCGGCGGTGGCGCGCTTCGACCCGGGATCCCCGCGCTCGGGGGCATCTATGCCGATGTACCGCACGGACTCCACCTGGCCGTCGATCCGCACCTTGAGGGTGTCGCCATCGATGACGTCCACGACATCGGCTTCGACGAACTCGCCCCGCGGTCCGCCATCGGCCTCGACTGATGGGTCCGCAACCAGAGTTGGGCTCGGGCGGTCAAGGCTTAGGCTTGCGGAGCAGCCAACCAGCAGGCAGAGGAGCAGCGCGGGCACAAGGCGGCGCATTCGGGTCCCTCCGTGCGCAGCCCTCGGGCGACTGCGTTGGACCAGACTACAGCCGGCTACAAGCCGGCCCTGCTATCGGTCCGCCCAGTCAGGCCCCCCGATGCGCATCACCTCCTGGTCCGCGACGCTGGGCAGCAGGTCCGCCACGGTGACGTCCGTTCGCAGGTCGGCGCAGTTGCGCCAGGGGCGCAGGCCCGGCTCGAGCTCAGCCA
>DATBIY010000024.1:0-20998 GCA_036556695.1 Candidatus Limnocylindria bacterium | reverse complement strand
TGGGGATGTCAGGTTTCGACAGGGCTCAGGAACCGGGAACTGCAGGTCGAGGTCGCCCGCATGGCCTCGTTAAACCGCGGGCAAGCCAGCAACTGGCAATCGTCAAGTTGCTCTCGCTGCTTAGACAGTGAGCATCGACGTCGTCCCCCCTCCCCGGACGGCGAAGATGTCATCAGGGGAGGTGCGGCGCCGCCGACTCCGGTGAGTGGCGTCAAAGGGCCGAAAGGCTGCCGGATAGCGAGCGGTGCACCCCGCCGGTCGGGGGCCTGCCCAGCGAAACGCTCGTAGGCCGGACAAACCTGTAGCACGTTCCCGGCAACTCGGTTCTGGACGGGGAGTTCGATTCTCCCCCATCTCCACCAGCACTCATCCCATCGGCCTCGCCCTGGCGGCGGGGCCGATTTCGTGCCTCGGGAACGGGCCGATACCCTAGGAACCGGCCGATCCCTGTGCTACCGTGCCCGCCACGCGGCACCGTCCAATCCCGATCATTTCGCCGGCCGCGGAACGGAGGCATCTCGGCTGATGGATCTTTCCAAGCTCGGTTCGAACGAGAAGCTGGCGGTCTACGGGGCCGGGGCGGCCATCCTGGGCGCCATTGTTTCCCAGATCGGCAGCTTCTACGGCGCTGGGGGGCTCTGGCTGTCGGTGATTCTTGGGATCGCCATGCTCGCCATCGTGTTCATGCCCCAGTGGTCGCCGTCGACGACGCTACCGGGCAGCAAGGGCAGCCTAATGCTGGTGGTGGGCGGCATTGCTGGCGTGGGCGCGCTGCTGGGACTCCTGGCGATCCTGCCGGCGCTGGGCGCCTTCGGCGTCTATGGCGGCCTGTGGTTCGTCGGCATCCTGATCGGCATCGCCGGCGGATTGATGATGGGTTGGGCTGGCTGGCAGGAGTTCCAGGCAGAGGGAGGCAAGTTCCAGCTCGGGTCCGCTCCCAGCACCGGTGCGAGCACGGGCAGCGCAGCTCCGCCGCCCGCGGTCGAGCCGGCGCCACCTGCCGCCCCGCCAACACAGTCGGCGCCGCCATCGCAGCCGATGGACGACGACCGGACCTAGTCCCGAAGCAGCGCCCTGGCGCGCTCCACGAGCAGGTCGACCGGATCGGCGGCCTGCTCGTTCTGTGCCCGCGGCATGGCCGCCAATAGGCGCGAGGTCACCGCGTCGTGCGCCAGTCCGTCGTCGATAGCGTCAACCGCCTCCGACAGCAGGCGGCGGCGCTCCCCGTCGGGCTCGGCCGCCATCACGCCACGCAATAGCGCCGAGATGTCCTCGTGGGTCGCCTCGAGGTCGGGCGGCGGGTCGTCGAAGGCCTCGTCGAAGTAGGCGATCGCCAGCGCGATGAGCGTGGCGTCATCGGCCGGCTCGAGGCGCACGTCGTGCTCGGTGCCCACCGCGAGTGCAGCGGCGCCATCGGCCTGGAAGCCGATCCAGGGTCCGCCCGAGTACAGGCGCCCGATGGCGCACGGGCCCTCCATGCCCGGTAAGCCTAGCGGCTGTCGGTCCTGGCGCTCACTCCACCCTGGTCGCCGGCAGCACCACGATCCGCCGGTTCGGCTCCACGCCGACGCTCTGGGTGCGGACCTTGGCGTTCTCGACCAGCGCCATGTGCACGATGCGCCGCTCCACGGCCGGCATGGGCTCGAGCTGGATGATCTTGCCGCTCTGGATGACGCGCTTGGCGGCGCGCTCTGCGACGTCGCGCAGCTGCTCCTCTCGCCGGCCGCGGTAGTTCTCCACGTCGACGCTGATGCGGTGCCACTGCCCCTCGCGCTTGGCCACGATGAGGTTGACCAGGTGCTGCAGGCTGGCGAGCTTCTCCCCGCGGCGGCCGATGAGCACGCCCAGGTCGGCGCCCTTCACGTTGAGCTTGGTCGTCTCGCTGCCCATCACGATCTCGACGGTCGCGTCCACGCCCATCAGCTCCAGCATCTGCTGCAGGACCTCGCGCCCGCCCTCGATGGCGCTGCGCTCGGCGTCGCTGAGCTCCTCGAGCGGCTTCGCCGGGATGAACGGCGCGGGCTCGCGCGGCGGCCGGTCGGTGCGTGGCTCGCGGGCCGGCCGTGCCTCGGAGCGTTCCCGCGCGCGCGGTTCACGACCGCCCCGCTCCGAGCGCTCGCCTGTGCGCGACCGTCCCCCACGGCCGCGGCCGCCTCGCGTCCGGCTGCCACGCTCGCTGCGCGCGAGGTCGGCCAGCTGCTCGCTCGGCTGGTCGTCGACGGCCGTGCCATTCTGCGGCGCTTCCGCGGGCTCGTCCGCCGCGAGGTCGCCGGCGTCCGCGACGCGCACCGTGTCCGCGGCAGCCACCGCCGACTTCGGCGCAGCCAGGATGCGAGCCTCCTCGCCTCCAACGCCCAGGATGCCGCGGCTGCCCTGCGACAGGATCTCGATGTCCAGGTCGGAGAGATCCGCGGCGAATTCCTTCATCGCGCTGCGGATCGCTTCCTCGACGTTCTTTCCGCTGAATTCCTTGAATGTCATCGTCTTCGGCCTCGTCGTCGTCGGGGCCCAGAGCGCGGCTTCTGCCGGCCATCGCCGGGGGCGCTGCCCGGGCCGTTGCTGGTTGGCGGACGGTCAGCCCGTCCGGTGCTCGTGTCTCCCGCGCCACGCCCTTCATCGGTGGCGAGACGTCGCGGTGGCGGAGCGGTATCGGGTGGGGCCGCCCAGCTGGGCTGCCAGCCGAAGAGCGGGAAGAGGTTGCCCCAGCCCATCAGCAGGAACTGCTGGACGATCAGGGTGAGGGTCAGGACCCCGTAGTACAGGATCAGGCCGCTCGGGAGGAAGGCGCCCCAGAAGACCATCATGATCGGGAACAGGTAGATCATGGTGGTGGTCGTGCTCGACATGGGATCGTCCGGGTTCGGCTGCGGGCTCGTCATCTTGGCCTGCACGAACTGCAGCAGGCCGGTGATGATCGCCAGCGCACTGATGGTGATCCCCAGGACCGGCAACGAGAAGACGTGGTCGATCCTGCCCAGGTCGAGGTTGAATAGCCAGCCCACGGTGGTGTCGATCGGCTGAGTCAGCTTCAGCGGATCAATGAGCTGGCAGTTGAGCGGCAGGAATGCCGCGAAATCCGACGGCACGTTGCACGGGCCGCTGAACTCGATTCGGTACTGGTTGGTGCCGATGGAGGAGATGGCAGGGTTGCTCGCCAGGAAGGCCTGGAACTGGTCCTTCAGGTTGTCCGGTGCGGTGTAGGTCACCACGCTCGAGATGCGGTTGAGCACCGAGTAGAGCGCGATCAGGATCGGCATCTGCAGCAGCAGCGGCAGGCAGCCGCCGAATTGGTTGACCCCGTGCTCGCGGTACAGGGCCATGGTCTCTTCGGTGACCTTCTGCCGATTGCCCTTGTGCTTGCGCTGGATCTCGCGAACCAGCGGCTGCATCCGCTGCATCTCCTTCTGTGACCGAATCTGCCGCACGAACAGCGGCCACAGGACCAGCCGGATGATGACGGTGAAGATGATGATCGCCACCGCCAGGTCGGTGAACAGGATGCGGTACAGGAAGACCAGCAGGTTGAAGAGCGGCAGAAAGAAGAAGTCCCAGGGCGGCGTGAAGTGCTCTATCCCGAAGAAGCCGGCGCCGATGATCGGGGTCAAATCAGTCGTCTCTTCCCTGCTCTATCGGACCGGGTCGTAGCCGCCGGGGTGGAGGGGATGACAGCGCGCGATGCGCTTCATGCCCATCCACGAGCCACGCAGCAGCCCGTAGCGCTCGATGGCGGCGTAGGTGTACTCGGAGCAGGAGGGCACGTAGCGGCAGCTGGGCGGCAGCCAGGCAAACAGGAACTGGTAGCCGCGAACCATGCCCAGGCCGATCTTCCTCATACCCCGACTTCCGATCGCTCCAGGAGCGATCCAAGCGCCACGCGCAGCTGCGCGTAGCTCGCCTCCGCCGCCTCCGGCCGCGCGATCAGGAGCAGGTCCCAGCCGGCCCCGATCGAGCCGCGACGCTCGCGAACCAGCTCGCGCAGGCGGCGCCGCACCCGATTGCGCTGAACCGCCCCGCCAAGCGACCGGGGAGTGCTCAAGCCGACCCTCGTCTCCGGCCGGCCGGTGCGCAGCGATCGCAGCACCAGCATCCGGTGCGAGCGGGCCGTTCCGCTCCGAGCGAGGGCGTCGAAGTCCGCCTTGCGCCGCAGCGCGATGAAGGCAGGCACCGTGCGCGCCTCGCGCGTCAGGCGGTGAGCCGCTTGCGCCCCTTCGCGCGTCGACGGGCCAGCACGCGCCGTCCGCCCTTCGAAGCCATGCGGGCGCGGAAGCCGTGTTCCCGCTTCCGAGCGCGCTTCTTGGGCTGATAGGTCCTCTTCATCAGTGCGTGCCAGTCCTCACAGTTCAGCGGCGAGCGAGCCGCAGGAACCTTCGCAAACACACGAACGGCTGGCTTCCGCCAGCCTCCTGCGGTGCCGTTTCCGGCTCATCTCGCTCTGCGCCGGGATGATACCGCACCACGCGTCGGGAGTGTCAATCGGCCGCCGCACGGCGCGGCGTATGCACCCTGCGAATGAACGGGCGCGGGAACGGCCGCCGCCCCTGGCTCTGCCGTCATTCCATGCGCCCATTCCATGCGCCAGACGAATGAAACGGGGGCCGGATCCGCTCCAACGGGGGCTCCGGCGTCCGTTGATTCGTGGGGTGAATAGCCCGCCAGGACCCTCCGTACAAGACGCCGGGAAGCAAATCCGCCTCATCCATTGCCCGCTGCAAAAGGCCGCTGCTACACTGGCCCGACCCCCGAGGCCGGGTGACCGAATCCGCCGGACCCGCGCCGACCGGAGGAGTACGATTCCCGGCCCGACGAACCCCTCCGGTACCCACTGGGAGACGGCGATTGATGGATGCGAAGCAGGTCTGGCGTGCCGTCCTGGGTGAGCTGCAGGTCAGTCTTTCACCCGCCAATTTCGAGACCTGGCTGAAGGACACGACCCTCGTCGAGATCGACGAGACCCGCTTTCGCATCGCTGCCCCGAATGGTTTCGCGCGTGACTGGCTGGACAACCGCTATCGGACCCTGGTGAGCCAGACCCTGGCCCGGGTCGTGGGCGGATCGGTCCAGGTGGAGTTCGTGGTCGCCGACGCACCCGGCCCCGTGCCCGATCAGGCGCCGGACGACGGATTGCCGCCGCCGGCATCGGCCGGTGGAAACACCGTCAACCTCAACGGCCGCTATGCCTTCGCCAACTTCATCGTCGGCTCCGCCAACCGCCTGGCGCATGCCGCGGCGCTGTCAGTGGCAGAGCGCCCGGGGCACGCCTACAACCCGCTGTTCCTGTACGGCGGGGTGGGCCTGGGCAAGACGCACCTGATGCACGCCATCGGCAACGCGGTGGCCGCCAAGTTCCCGCGCAAGCGGATCCTGTACGCCACCAGCGAGAAGTTCACCAACGACTTCATCAACTCCATCCGCGAGCAGAAGATGGAGGACTTCCGGGGCCGATACCGCCGCATCGACGTGCTGCTCATCGACGACATCCAGTTCATCGCCGAGCGGGAGCGCACCCAGGAGGAGTTCTTCCACACCTTCAACGCCATCCACGAGGCCGGAAAGCAGATCGTGCTGTCCTCGGACAGGCCGCCGAAGGCGATCACCACCCTGGAGGAGCGGCTCCGCTCGCGGTTCGAGTGGGGGCTCATCGCCGACCTGACGCCGCCGGACCTCGAGACGCGCATCGCCATCCTGCGCTCGAAGGCGGAGGACCAGCTGAACCTCATCCCGGCGGAGGTCATCGAGTTCATCGCCCGCAAGGTGGTGAGCAACGTCCGCGAGCTGGAGGGCGCGCTGAACCGGGTCATCGCCTACGCCAGCATGTCGGGCATGCCCATCAACAACGAGCTCGCCTCCGCCGTGCTGAGCAACGTCATGTACAACCCCAAGAAGCGGTCGATCACCCCGCAGCGCATCGTGCGCGCGGTGGCCGACTACTACGGGGTCAACCTGGACCAGCTGCGCAGCAGCAAACGCGACCGGGCGATCGTGGTGCCTCGCCAGATCGCCATGTTCCTGATTCGCGAGGAGACCGACATCAGCCTGCTGCGCATCGGCGCCGAGCTGGGCGGTCGCGACCACTCGACCGTGCTGCACGCCTGCGACAAGATCGCCCGCGAGCTGGCGGAGAACGACGAGATGCGCCGCGAGATCAGCGCGGTCCGGGAGATGATCTACTCGGAGTGACCCGTCGCACGCATCGGCTGCGGGTGGATAAGGGGCCGATTCCGGTGGATATCCATCGGCCGCTGTGGACAAGGGGGTGGGCTCCGTGACTGAGCCGATGGCTCCCACTGGCTCGAATCCAACGCCTGCCCACGGCCACGCGCCCACCAGGCCGCCGTCCATCCACCATGCAGGCCCGGTTACCAACAGGCCGGCCGGGGTTGTGCGAACGGCGGTGGGGCGGTCGATCCACAACGTCCACACGCCTACGAGGGGAGACGGCGGAATAGGTATTCTTCTCTTGGCTTCGTATCGGTATGGGAGAGGCGCTTCACGGTGCGCAGCGAGACGCCCGTCAAGCCCAGTGAGGGTGAGGGCTCGATGAACATCTCGGTGATGCAGGAGAACCTGGCGCGCGGGCTGGGTGTGGTGAGCCGCGCGGTGAGCAACCGGGCGACGCTGCCGGTGCTGGCCAATGTCCTGCTCAAGACGGAGGACAGCGGCCTGAAGCTGACGGCCACCAACCTGGAGATCGGCATCAACTGCTGGGTGCCGGGCAAGGTGGAGGGCGAGGGCGAGATCACCGTGCCGGCCAAGCTGCTGACCGACCTCGTGGCCTCGCTGCCGAACCAGCGCATCGACCTGCAGCTCTCGGCCAAGGACCGCACCCTCAAGGTGTCGAGCGGTGGCAGCCGGGCCAGCATCAAGGGCATCGACGCCGATGAGTTCCCGGTGGTCGCGGCCATCGGCGAGTCGCCGGCCACCAGCGTCGCCGCACGCGAGCTGCGCGACGCGCTGGGCGAGGTGGTGTTCGCCGCGGCCAGCGACGAGAGCCGGCCGATCCTGACCGGCGTCCTAACCAAGCTGTCAGGCGAGGCCATGACCCTGGCCGCCGCCGACAACTACCGCATCGCGGTGCGCACCCTGCCCACCGCCAGGGCTGTGGCGCCGGAGCTGAGCATCGTGGTGCCGGCGCGCTCCTACGCCGAGTTGATGCGCATCCTGCCCGACTCGGACGATCCCATCGACATCACCGTCACGCCCAACAAGAGCCAGGTGCTGTTCCACGTCGAGGGCATCGATCTCGTGTCGCGGCTGATCGAGGGCCAGTTTCCGAACTACGAGCCGGTCATCCCCACGGCCCACACCAGCCGCGCGGTGATCGACCGCGAGGCGTTCCTGGCCGGCGCGCGGCGGGCCAGCATCTTCGCCCGCGACTCGGCGAACATCGTGAAGGTCGAGCTGGCCGGGGAAGAGGGCGCGGACGGCGCCGGCCTTTCGATCACCGCCCACGCGGCGGACGTCGGCGAGAACGCCGACACCCTGGACGCCGCGCTCGAGGGGCAGGGCACGACCATCGCCTTCAACGCGCGCTACCTCATCGATGTGCTGGCCAACCTGCGCGCCGACGAGGCGGCGCTGGAGCTCTCCGGGCCGCTGGCGCCGGGGGTCATTCGCGGCGTCGGCAAGGACGACTACGTGCACGTCATCATGCCCGTCCGGACCGCCTCCTGACCGCCCGGCCAACCACCCAGGCCCATCCACAGCCACCCAGAGCCGATACCGGAGCCGATACCGGCGCCATGCGCCTGACCCGCCTCAGCCTCACCGACTTCCGCAGCTATGCCGCCGCCGAGCTCCACCCCGAGGCGGGCCTGACCATCGTGGCCGGCCCCAACGGCGCCGGCAAGACGAACCTGCTGGAAGCCGTCCACGTCGCCATTACCGGCCGCTCGCATCGCGCCACCGCCGACCACGAGCTGGTGCGCCACGGGCAGCCCTTCGGGCGCGTGCGACTGGACCTCGCGGCCGAGCGCCCCGATCAGCCCGGCAGCTGGCTGGAGGTGGTGCTCCCCGGCGAGTCGCCGCCCGCCGGCGTCCGCAAGCGGCTGGCGGTCAACGGCGTGCCGCGGCGCGCGGCCACGGTCGGTGAGGTGGCGCGCTCGGTGCTCTTCCGGCCGGAGGAGATGCTGCTGCTGATCGGCGCGCCTTCGGAGCGCCGCCGCTTCCTTGATTCCATACTTTCTCAGCGCGACCGCGGCGCCGCCCGCGACCTGGCCGAGCTGGCGCGGGTGCTGGCCCAGCGCAACGCCCTGCTGCGGGCCATCCGCCGCGAGGAGGCGGGCGAGGAGCAACTTGGCTTCTGGGACGAGCAGCTGGCGGTGGCCGGCGCCCGGGTCATGGCCGCGCGCCTCCGGCTGGTTGCCGAGCTCGACGCGCAGCTGCCCGCGCTGCACGACGCAGTGGCTCCCGCCGACGAGCAGGGGCAGCAGGTGCGCCTCACCTACCTCGACACGCTCAAGGACGCGTGGCCCGAGCGGCCGGCGGGCACCGACGCGGCGTCGCTGGAAGTGGCGTTCCAACGGCGGATCGCCGCGGCGCGCCAGAAAGAGCTGTGGAACGGTGTCACCCTGATCGGGCCGCACCGAGACGACCTTGTGGTCGAGCTCGGCGGCCGCGGCGTGGCTGCGCACGCCAGCCGCGGGCAGCAGCGGACCATCATCCTGGCCCTCAAGCTGGCCGAGCGCGAGCTGCTCGGAGCCGATGGCGCGCCGGAGCCCCTGGTCCTGCTGGATGACGTCTTCAGCGAGCTGGACCCGGCGCGCGCCGATCGGGCACTGGCTCTGCTCCTGGAGCGCGGCCAGGTGCTCGTCACAACCGCTGACCTGGCGCTCCTGCCGGCGCGCCGCCGGCGGGGGGTGGCCGTCTGGAACGTGGGCGATGGCGAGCTGCGTCGCGCCCCGCGCGTGGCATAGGCCGGCGAGTCATGGCGAACCGCACCGAGGAGGCGAGCGTGGCGGTGCAGCGCGCCCTGCTGGCCTGCATGGGGCCTGCGGCCGCGGAGCAGCTGGCCGCTGCCCAGCTGCGCCTGGCATGGCAGGAGGCGGTCGCGGCCGCCGGCCTGAACCGAGGCGGGTTGAGCAGCCGGCTGATCCGCCAGAGCAACGGCGTCGGCCACGTGGAGGCCTCCGAATCGATCCTGGCCCAGGAGCTCACCCTGCGCTCCGACGCGCTGGTACGGGCCGTGAACCAACGGCTGCGCGGTCGTCCGGGGGCGACCATTGAATTGAAGCGGCTGGTCATTTCGGTTGGGCGTGACCGGGGGGTCGGCTCCCTATAATCGGCCCCGAACGCGGCGCCAGTGGGGCGCCGCCAGCGCCGCCAGGTAGTCCATGACGAACCGTCTGGCCACCCGACTAGGGCTGCCGGTGCCGGAGGACCGCCTCCCCGGCGCCCTGGACCTGGTGCGCTTCCACGAGCCGGCCACCGGCTCGCTGGCGCGGACCAAGGGCAGCCTTTTCCTGCTCGCACAGCTGACCGGTGGTGACGCGCACCTGCAGCGCGCCGCCGCCGAGGCGCTGGAGCAGGTCGAGCACGACTACTACTACGACCTGTCGGCCGGCGCCATCATCGCGCTGGCCAAGGCGCTGTCCAACGCGAACCGGCGGCTGTACCACCAGCGTGGCCGGCTGGGCATTCCGCGGCGATCGGGCGTGAGCGTCATCGCCGTGGCCATCCGTGGCCGCGAGGCGCATGTCGCCAAGCTCGGGCCGGCAGCGGCCGTCATCCTGCGCGGCGGCCGCATGTACGAACTGCCACCCCCGCCGGCGGTGCATGAGGAGGATCCGCGCGTCCGCGAGCGCCGGGTGGCGGCTACCCTGGGCGAGGCGCAGGAGATCACGCCCTACACGTGGCACGGCGAGCTCGCGCCGGACGATCGATTGGCGCTGGTCAGCCGCAACCTGGCCACCGTGGTCGGCGTGGAGGAGCTGAAGCAGGCGCTCGCCACGCTCCGTCCGGCGGCCGCGGTCGAGCACATCGAGCGCCTCTTCCAGATTCGGGGCGGGCGCGGCTCGGACGGCATCCTGGCCATCGAGATCACCGAGCTGCCGCTCACCGCCACCACGCGGCACCTGGAGCCGGTCCGTCCATCCGAGCCGCTGGCCGGGCTGCCCGACCAGAGCCCGGTGCCACTGGCCGATGCCATCGGCCGAATGCTGCACCGCATGGGTGACGCCATCGACGGCTTGCAAGCGCTGCTTGGCCGGCTGGTGCTCTACGGCTTCAACTTCCTGCTGGCCTTCGTCCCGCGCCGCCGGCCGCACTACCCGCGCCAGGTGCTGCGCACCGCCGCGGTAGAGGAGGGACGGCGCCGGCGGCTGGGGCTGGTGGGCATGGCCGCGGTGGCCGGCATCCTGGCGGTGGGCACCAGCGTGGCCAGCCTTCCGGCCGTGGCACCGGCCGAGGCGATTCCGCGCGCTCTCATCGCCCGCGAGGCCATCCAGGAGGCGCACACGCTGATGGCCGAGGTGGCCGAGAAGGTCGACGGCAGCGACCTGGTGGAGCGCGCCCCCGAGGCGGCGACCGACCTGCTGAACCAGGCCTTCGCCGCGCTTCAGCGGGCCGCCACCGCCGGGGTGCCGGCCTCTGCGCTCGAGTCGCTGGGCAATCGGGTGGACGCCGGCCTGGACCGCATCTACGCCGTGACCCGGCTTGGCGAGATCACTACCGTCGCCGACCTGGCCACTGCCTTCGAGGGCATCGCACCCAGCGACATGGCGGTCGCCGGCGATGGCTCGCTGTGGGTGACGGACCGCGGGCGCGGCCGCCTGGTCCACATCGACGGCGAGGGCCGCGCGACCGTGGTGTATCGGTCCGGCCAAACCATCGGCGAGCTGACCGCGGGTGAGCCCTGGATGATCGCCACCGCCGCCACGGACGTGGTGCTCGTCGACCGGCAGCGGCAGGCATGGCGCTTCGACCTGCGAGAACGGCAGCCGCAGGCGCTGCGGGTGCCAAGCCTGGCGGATGTGAGCAGCCGCAGCAGCCTGCTGGCCGCGCTGCAGCATCGGCCTCCGCTGGAGATCTTCAACCTGTACCTGGTGGATGCCGGGGCCAATGCGGTGCGCAAGTGGTCGCCGGGCGACGTGGTGCCGGTCACCTATCCGGACCGCCCTGAGCGCTTCCTGACCGAGAAGCCGGACCTGCCGCCGCGCGAGGCGCGCGACCTGTTCGTGGACGTGAACCTGTGGCTGCTGCAGCGCTCGACGGTGACGCGCGTGAACTTCGGCGTGCCGCTGCCGCAGGAGGACTACTCGCTCGATCCGCCGCCCGACGACGACGTGCGCCAGCCGCTCGACTACCGCCTGCTGGACGGCGCCACGGTGGGTGACCGCGAGCTGTTCTACGTCTACGACGCGGCGAACGCACGAATCATCGCCTTCCAGCGCGCCGACGGCGCGTTCGTGCGCCAGTGGCTCGCCCCGCGCACCGGCACGTGGGCCGACGTGCTGGACCAGGTGGTGGCGATGAGCGTGGGCTCGGTGGCTGACGGGCCGCCGGTCGCCACGCTGCTGACCCCCGATCGGGTGGTCCGGGTCGTCCTCGAGTAAGGCCGTCTAGAATCGGTCCCATGCGCGACCAGCCATTCGGCCGGGTCCGGCTGATCGAGATGGTGGTCGAGAGCGTGCGCGTCCACATGCTCTCCAGCCAGCACGTGGTCATCCTCAAGGAGTCGGAGCGGGACCGATACCTCCCGATATGGATTGGTCCGGCCGAGGCCAACGCCATCGCCATGCGCCTGCAGGGGCTCACCGCGGAGCGGCCGCTGACGCACGACCTGATGGTGGCGGTGCTCGGCGCCCTGCAGTCCAGCCTCAGCCGGGTGGTGGTCACCCACGTCACCGACGGCACCTTCCATGCTCGCCTCTACCTCGAGCTGGCCGATGGCAGCGAGGCGGAGGTCGACTCCCGCACCTCCGATGCGATCGCCGTGGCAGTCCGCACCGGCTCCACCATCTACGTCGACGAGCGCGTGCTTGACGAGGCGGGTGTCGAGCCGGAGCAGGAGGACGGGGAGGCGGACGAGAAGCTCGCCGTGTTCCGCGAGTTCGTCAACTCGCTCGACGTGGACCTCGAGTCAGGCGAGAGCCCGCCGCCCGAGGAACAGAGCTAAAGGGCTTGTGCGCGGTCTCCGACTTGCGGTTTGCGACTGGCGGTAGCGTTAAGTGAGTCCGGGGCGGTTTGCATCGGATCTAGTCACTCGCGATGAGCGTGAAGCCGGCCCGCTCCGCAGCTACGGGCCGCTTCCGAGCCACGTAACGCTACTGGGGATCGCATCTCGGAAGTCGCGGGCCAACGACTGCCGAAATGGCGACCTGGGCCGACATCTTGCGGATCAGCGGCCTTCGTCTCGGCGCCGGGACAGCACTTCGTCCCGCCGCCGCCACAACGCCCAGCGCAGGACGGCGAGGTCGCGGAAGGTGCGCAGGATCTTGGTGAACGAGGCGCCGGTGTTCGTGCCGGCGGCGCGCGGGTAGTGGTTGACGCCCACCTGCGCCATGCGCACGCCGCGCGCTCGCAGCTTGATCAACAGCTCGGCTGACAGGAAGGGGCCGTCGGCGTCCAGCCGCAGCCCGTCGAACACATGCCGCCGGAAGAGCTTCATGGCGCAGTCGATATCGCGCACCCGCAGCCCGAAGGCCACCGACACGATGGCGTTGTAGGTCTTGGCGATGAAGATGCGGTGGAACGGGTCGCGGCGCTTGATGCGATAGCCGATGACCGCGTCCACGGGCTTGCCCGCATCGGCCAGGCGATCGAGCAGGCGTGACATCTCCGACAGGTCGAACTGCAGATCGCCGTCGCTGAAGCAGATCAGCTCGCCGAGCGCGTTCTCGAAGCCAGCCTTCAGGGCGCCGCCGTAGCCACGATTGGGCTGGTGGTGCACCCGCACGCGCGGATCGGCCGCTGCCAGGGCGTCGGCCAGGGCAGGCGTACGGTCGGAGGAGCCGTCGTCGACGATCAGCACCTCGAGCGATCCGTCGACCAGCGGCCCGATCTGGGACAAGGCCAGCTCCACCGTGCGCTCGACGTTCTCCTCCTCGTTGTACGCCGGGAAGAAGAACGTCAGGCGTGGACGCTCCACGGAGGCGGCGGACGCGGCGGGGTCCATCGGCTCGGTCATCTATGGGCCTCGATGCGGAGCAGGTCGGTGTAGCCGGCATAGGTGGGGATCGACTGCGTCTCCCACACGGCGAGGATGCGGTCGAGCTCCCAGAACGGGGGGACGATATACACCGGCCGGAGCGGCAGGAAGTGGGTAATCGCGCCGTCGATCGTACCGTAGCCGTCGTCCAGGATGTTCCGCTCGTCCAGGATCAGCACGTCCGGCCGCTCACCCAGCACCCAGCGGTGGTACCACAGCGGCGTGCTGTAGCTCCACCAGCTGATGATCACCGCATCCTGCGGGAGGATGTCATGGACCGATGCCACCCACAGGTCGGCGTCGCGGTTCGCCCCCTGCTCGGCCCGCTCCGGATAGCCGGTGAGCAGGCTGCCTGCCGGCAGCAGGGACCCGGCCAGTAGCACTAGCGCCCCGGCGACCACCGCGGCGCGCCGGCGGCCGGCGATGCGCCACACGTGGCGGCTGGCCTCGGCCACGGCTCGCGCGGCGGCGGAGCTCACAGCGCTGAGGGCCACGCCCAGGCAGACTGCCGCCACCAGCACGGTGACCATGTAGTAGCGCGCGATGTCGCCGTCGCTGAAGTTCATCGAGTAGATGACGTTCGTGCCCACCACCAGCGCCAGGAAGGCGAAGGCCCGCAGGTCGCGCGCCGCGAGCACCGCCGCGCCGACGGCCGCCAGCAGCCAGCCGGGGCCCAGGTACTGGCGCTCCAGGATCACCTCGGCCGATGCCCACTTCGGCCCAAGGCTGGAGAGCGGGCTCGACAGCGGGTCGAACAGGTCGTGGAACTGCTCGGCAAACACCAGGTAGCGGAAGCGTTCCAGGGTGTTGGGATGCGCGTAGAACAGCGGCGGCTCGGGGGGAATGATGGCCCGCAGGTAGATGTACGCGTAGGTCGCCATCCCGAGCGCCAGGAGCGCCGCGCAGGCGAGGACCAGCCGCCAGCGGCGCCAGATGTGGCGGTCGACCATCAGCAGCCAGCCGGCGATGCCGAAGGCGGTGAGGCCGATGAGCGGGTGGGTGCCCATCCCCAGGCCGAAGGTCAGCGCCGCGGCCGCCAGCCAGCGATCGGCCTTCTGCGAGCCACGCTCCCGCGCGGTGCGCCAGGTGACCAGCAGCCAGACCAGGAGCGCGGAGAGCAGCAGGTGCACGGCGTGCACATCGGCACGCAGCGCGTTGCGCCATGGCTCGGCGGCGAAGGCGAAGGCCAGGCCGGCCACCGCAGCCGCACCCGCCACCGTCCATCGGTGCCGTTCGACCGCCAGCTGCCCGACGGTCAGCACCACCAGGCCGGAGGCCAACGCGACGCACACCCCGGAGAGCAGGTTCATGCGCCACGCAACCTCGCCGAACGGGATGGCATGCGTCCACGCCCAGCCCAGCAGCGCGTAGAACGGGAAGCCGGTGGGGTGGAAGATCGAGAGGGTGTAGGGCACCGTCTGCGCCTCGCCGGTGTCCCAGAAGGCGACCGACGGCAGCATGGTCCGCAGGTAGATGGCCAGCCCGACCAGCGCGACCGCGGCGGCGCACCATGCCAGTTGCGGGGTGGCGTACGGCAGCGGTGAGCCGCGCGGCCGGCGCGCAACCTGGGCCGGTTCGGGGGCGTCCGAGCCTCGATGTATACTCACCGCCACCTTGGCGTGGACGACCATCCGGCGCCCGTGACGGACGCGCCGGAAGCGATGACCCGCGACTCCGTGAGGCGGCGGGGCGCGGGACCGACAGGTCTCCCCCTGTCACTGGACGGCGCCACGATCCTCATCGTCATCATCATCGGCGGGATCCTGCTGCGCTTCCTGGCGGGCGGGGCCCTGCTGCCGCTGTCCGGCTTCCGGATCGACGTCGGCGACTTCACCGCGTGGGCGCATCGGCTGGCGTCGGTCGGGCCCGGCGAATTCTACGATCCAAACGTCTTCAGCGATTACCCGCCCGGCTACCTGTACGTGCTGTGGTTCATCGGCTCGGTGGGTCGAGCGCTGCAGCCGATCATCGGCGCCGACATTACTGCCGGCATGGTCAAGATCCCCGGCGTCCTGGCCGATGGCGGCGTGGCGGCGATGCTGTTCCTGTACTGCCGCCGCTTCCTGGATGGCAAGTTCGGGGCCTGGAGCGGTGAGCGCCTGGGGCTGTTGGCGGCCGCGATCTACATCCTGAATCCGGGCACCATCTTCAACTCGGCGATCTGGGGCCAGATCGACTCGGTGGGCGCGCTGGCGGTGCTGGTCACCCTCTACTGGCTGGCCACCGGCTGGACCGAGCTGGCCGCACTGGGCGCGGTGGTCGCCTTCCTCATCAAGTTCCAGTACGCCTTCGTGATCCCCATCGTGGCGCTGGTCGGCATCAAGCGGCACCTGTTCGGCCGATCGGCGGATCCGGATCGCCATGGCCGGCCCGATGCGCTGCGGGTGCTGACCTCGCTGGCGGTCGGCGTCGGCTCGCTGGTGGCGCTGATCTGGCCGTTCGGCATGTCGCTCTACGTCCCGAACGACCCGGTGCACGGCCTTGTCCAGAAGTTCGAGGAGGCGTCGCGCACCTACGCCGGCCTGAGCATCAATGCCATCAACCTGTGGCGCAACGGCTGGAGCGGGCTGACGGATGGCTTCTGGTGGGGCTGCGACGCGCCGAGCCCGCCGGGCGACACATCTTGTGTGGACGGAGCAGGCATCGCCTTCACGCTGGGCAGCAGCGCCGTCACCTGGCAGACCGTGGGCTTCGTCCTGTTCGCCGTGGTGGCGCTCATCGCGCTGCTGTACGTCCTGCGCCGTGACGACGCCGAAGGGTTGCTGATCGGCGCGCTGCTGCTGGCGGTCGCGTTCTTCGTGCTGCCGACCCGCGTCCACGAGCGCTACATGTTCCCCGCCCTGGCGCTGGCCGCGCCGCTGGTGCTGCGCCGCTGGCCGATGAGCGGGGCCGGGCTGGGGATTGCCACCGTGGCCGCCGCGCTGCTGGCGCTGCTGCTCTACGTCGCGCCGGAGGCGCCGCCGGGCGACGAGTCGATGTGGCGGATCCTCACCGTGGGGCTGGCGATCGTGCCGCTGCTGATTGCGCGCTGGGGCGGTGGCGCGCTGTACGTGCTGCTCTCCATCTCCTTCTTCGCCAACGTCTACTGGGTCTACACCGGCGACTGGTCGTACGTCGAAGGGCCGCCCATGAACCCGGGCATCAACGGCCAGCCCATGGTCCGCGACCCGCTCCTGGACGCGACCGTCTTCAGCGAGGCGGGCATCTTCCTCGTCGGGGGCATGATCGTGGTGGTGCTGGGCATCCTGGCCTGGCATTCCGCGCGGATGGCGCTCGCCCCGGCCTGGCGGCTGGCCTTCGCCAGCGGCCCGGAGCCGATGCTCCATGCGCAGGAGCCCCCGGGCGGCGCACCGGAGGCAGGTGCGGTGACGGCCGCCGAGGCATGGTCCGATCCCGAGCCCGGGCCGAACCCGTGGGAGCGGTTCGTGGCATGGCTGCGCCCCGATCCGGCGGACCCCTACCTTCGGGAGCGGGGCCGGCGCCCGGACCGGCTGGACCTGGCCATCATGGCCGGGCTGGTGCTGGCCGCGCTGCTCTTCCGCCTGTGGCGGCTCGACACGCCGCGCTCGATGCACTTCGACGAGGTCTACCACGCCCGCTCGGCGACCGAGTGGCTGACCGACTGGCAGGAAGGCTGGACGCGCGACACCTACGAGTGGACGCACCCCATGCTGGCCAAGTACCTGATCGCGGCCGGCATCGTGGTGGCCGACCCGAACAAGGTCGTCGACCAGACGAGCATCAGCGAGCCCTTCAGCGCGCTGGCGGTCGCCGCGCAGCGGCGAGCGCTGGGGATCGAGCGCTCGGTGGCCTTCGGCGCGCACGGCAGCGCGCTGGTCGCCATGGAGCTGCCGAGCGGCGAGGTGGTGGCCGAATGGCAGGCGCCGGGCACGATCACCAGCCTGGCGTTCGACGAAGATGACTCTCGCTTGCTGGTTGGCCTGGCGGACAGCGGACAGGTGGCGGTGTACGCCACCGGACCGTTCCTGGCCGCCACCGGCCCGCGCGCCCCGCCGGCACCAACCGCCGGTATCGAGACGGGCCTGGACGCCGTGCTGCAGATCGACCTCCCGGCGGGGCAGAGCAACGTCTTGTTCCGCGGCCCGGGAGCCATCGTGCTGGCCGAGCGGGCGACCGGCGTCGAGATCGCCCGCACCCAGCTGCAGGCAGGCGGCGTGGGCTACGTGCCCGCCTTCGGCGGCAGCGACACGGAGCCCTCCGTCGGGCCGTTCGTCGTCGCCACCGACCTGCAGGGGGATCGGCTGGTGGTGCTGGAGGGGACGACCCTCGAGCCGGCCGAGACCGCAGGCGGAGTGCCGCGGACGAGCGACCTGCCGTCGAAGCCCATCGGCCCCATCCAGGTGCGTGGCCAGGGAAGCGACGTGCAGGTCTGGGTGCCGGTGGGACCGCTGGAGGCCGACATCGAGCATTTCGCGGTGCAGGGCGGGGTCACCGTATTCGACCACCGGGTCGACCTGATCGACACCGCGCCGCTGCCGGGTGCCCCGACGCTCATCGGCTGGCAGTCGGTGGCGAACCTCATCTACATCAGCGGCATCGATGAGCGCAGCGATGAGCCGGTGGTGTGGACGGTGCAGCCCATCGGCAATGGCGGCACCCAGAGCGTCGGCTTCGCCGCCTTCGACACCACCGTGCTGCCGGGCGAGGCCACGTCGCTGGCCTTCGACCTGAACGACCACGACCAGGACGAGGACCACGCGCGGCTGCTGATTTCCACGCAGAGCGGCAGCGGAGGGACGCTGGTCCAGGTCGACGCCGGCAGCAACGCCTTCGCCTGGCGCCTGTCCGGCGTGGTCTTCGGCTCGATCCTGGTGGCGCTTGTCTACCTGCTGGCGGCGAGCATGTTCAGCCGCCGCCGCATCGCCGTGCTGGCCAGCGCCTTCATCGCGTTCGACGCCATGAGCTACGTGATGAGCCGGATCAGCATGAACGACATCTTCGTGGCGGTATTCATCACCGCCGCCTACCTGGTCTTCTGGCAGGTCTGGTCAGGCCGATGGCGCCGCAGCGCCTGGTGGGCGCTGCCGCTGGCCGGGGTGCTCATCGGCCTGGCCGCCGCTACCAAGTGGGTGGGCATCTATGCGCTGGCGGGGATGTGGATCCTGGTGCTGTCGCGCTCGATGCTCGGGCGCTTCCTGCTGGTGGTGCTCGCTGCGCTGGTGGCAGTGGTGGCGGGCGTCGGCGCCCCGTGGCCGTTCACCGTGCTGGCGCTGGGCGTCTTCGCGCTGGCGCTGCTCATCGTGTGGGCACGGCCCATCCAGCTCGACATCCGCGACCTCCTTGGCCTGGCTGCGACCGGTGTGGTGCTGGCGGGCGTTGGGCTGGCGTTTGCCGCCGCCTACGACCAGGTCGAGGGCGCGCGCCAGCCGCGCGGCGTGGTCGAGCTGGCCTTTTCGGTCCTGGCCCGCGGGGCGCAGGCCGCCTGGCCCGCCTGGATTCTGCTGGGCGTGGCCGCAGCGCTGCTGCTGCTGCGCGCCGGCTGGTCGCTGATGCGCCCGGATTCCGATCGGCGCTGGCTGCAGCCGGGGGAGCTGGGCGGCTTTTCGTGGGCGTGGATCGGCGCCTGCCTGGCGGTCGTCCCGCTGCTGGTCTACTTCCTGGCCTACGTGCCCTACCTGCAGCTCGGCCATCCGGTTGCCGGGCCAGACGCCGGTCCCGGGTACGGCTGGTCGCTGGACGAGCTGCACTCGCAGATGTTCGGCTACCACTTCGGCCTGCAGGCCGGCCACCCATCGTCATCCCCGTGGTGGAGCTGGCCGCTGGACCTCAAGCCGGTGTGGTTCTACGGGCACGACTTCGACGGCGAGCGCATCGGCGTGATCTACAACGGTGGCAACCCGATCCTGTTCTGGGCGGGCGTGCCCGCCATCGCCTGGGGCGCGCTCCAGGCGTGGCGCCGTCGATCGCCCGCGCTGGTGCTGCTGGTCGTGGCCTTCGCCTTCCAGTTCCTGCCGTGGACCCGCATCGAGCGGGCGACCTTCCACTACCACTACCTGACGGCGGTCATTCTCGCCATGGTGGCCGTGGCCTACGTGGTCGACGAGGCGCTGCGCTCGTGGACCTGGCGGCCGTACGGCATCGCCTTCCTGGTGCTGGCGGTGGCCGCCGGACTGCTGATCTACCCGCTGGGATCGGCCATGGCCATGCCCGACTGGTACATCAACATGGCGCGCTCCTATCCGCCGTGGAATTACGGCTTCCAGTTCCCGCTGCCACCACAGGGCGACCGCGGCGACCTCGTCTCGGCCGATTCCGCGAAGCTGGCCGCAGGCACGCTGGTGGCCGTCAGCGCGGCCGCGTTCGCGCTGTTCGGCCGCGCCCTACTCGGAACGCCGCCGGAGGCTGACGAGGAGCACGATGACGCCGATGACGACCAACGCTACCGGCCACACGAAGCGGCGGTCGAAGGCGGGGAGGTACTCGTCGAGCAGGAACCAGATCCCCAGCCCGATGAGGACCAGGCCGAAGATCCAGGCACCGCCTGAGGCGCCGTGGCGGCGAACCTCCTCCGGCCAGCCCGATCCCCACGGCTGAGCGGTGGGAGTCCCGGCCCGGGGGGAAGGTGACGCGTCTGCTGTCGGCTCGCCCGCCTCGTCGCCGGTCGGTGCGTTCGGGGGCGTTGCCGGCATGGACGCTGCTGCGGCCGGTGGCGCTGCCCAGCGCGGTCCCTCCGGCACCACGATCCACATCACGATGTACAGCAGCAGGAACAGGCCGCCGGTGACGATGGCCAGCACGGCCCACACCACCCGCACGATCGAGGGATCGATGTCGAGGTACTCGGCCACGCCGCCGGCCACGCCGCCCAGCACGGAATCGCTTCGGGATCGGTAGAGACGGCGGTTCACTCAGCAGCCCTCCTCGGGATTCAGGTTGAAGGAGGCGGCGTTGCCCTGCAACTCCAGGTCGATGCGGCTCTCCGCCGTCTCGAAGTTCGCGCTGGTGAACGTGTCGTCCGACTCGGCGAGCCCGCGGTCCTCCAGGTTGTGCGAGAAGGCCACGCTCGACTCGACCACGATCCGCAGCCCCACCTCGGGCGGCACGCACAGGTCGATGCTGCCGGCGTTGGCGCCGATGCTGCCGGTCACATCCGTCGCGCCATCGGCCACCAGGGTGAGGGACCCGGCGTTGGCCTGCACGTCGAGCTCTGTGACCGCTGCCCCGCCCAGCAGTAGCCGCGTGGATCCGGCGTTGGTGGTCAGATCCAGGGCGCTGAAGCGGCCGGCGGTGAGGTCGAGCTGCGAGTCGCTGGCGTTGAGCGTCGCGCTCAGGTCGTACATCACGTCACGGCCCAGCTGGATGTCCCACGACTGGCGGTCGCGCGCGAAGGGCAGGCCGCTGCTCTCCGAGCGCAGGCTGAGGCTGTCGGCGTCCACGCTGCGCTCCGGTTGCGAGCCATCGGCCTCCACGCTGGTCACCGCCTGCCAGGCGGTGCCATCGGCCATCTCCAGGTCCATCCGTCCACAGGTGAGATCCAGGTCAACCTCGGCCGACGTGCCGGTGAAAGTGCCATCAACCGTCTCGCTGGCCGTTGGCTCGCCGTTGCAGCTGGCGAATCCCGGCCCGGTGGCGACCAGCACGCCGCCCGCAAGGCCCACCACCAGCGCTGCGGCCAGGGTGCCCAGCCACGCGAACTGGGTGCGGGACAGGATGACTGAAAGGCCGATGGCGATCAGCACCACGGGCCACAGCCGCCACAGGCCGCTCAGCGCGGCCGGGTCGATGATGCCCTGGGTCGCCGCCAGCGCCACCGCCCCGGCGGTGATCAGCGCCACGCCCCAGAACAGGAATCCGCGGTTGACGTGCATGGGTTACCTCTCGGCAGGTCCCCCG
>DATBIY010000023.1:0-11309 GCA_036556695.1 Candidatus Limnocylindria bacterium | reverse complement strand
ACGCGTCGCTGATCAAGGGCGACCTCGCCGAGAGCGTCAGGCAGCTGAAGCGACAGCATCGCGGCAATCTGCTCTCCTTCGGCTGCGGCGGCCTGGCGTACGAGCTTGCTCGGCAGGGCCTCGTGGATCAGGTGGACTTCTGGGTCGATCCTGCCGTGTGGGGCGACGGCGAGCGGGCCTTCCACGGCGGCCAGGTCCGCATGCACCTGCTCTCCGCCACCACGTTCGACTCGGGCGTGGCCCTGCTTTCGTATCGGCCCATTCCAGACGCTGCTAGTCGGCGGGCGCTGCCCGGCGGATGAGCCGCGCGACCTCGGCGCGCAGCTCCACGAAGTCGTGGGAGGCACGGGTTTCGATCTGGTCTCGCGGCCGCGGAAGCGCCACCGGGATCTCAGCCGCCAGCATGCCTGGCGGCTGGCTGAGCACCAGCACGCGGTCCGACAGGTAGACGCTCTCGTCCACGTCATGGGTGACCAGCAGGACCGTGCTGCCATGCGCCCGCCACACCGCCAGCGCCATGTCCTGCAGGTCGGCCCGCGTCTGCGCGTCGACCGAGCCGAAGGGCTCGTCCATCAGCAGGATGCGCGGCTGATACGCCACCGCCCGCGCGATGGCCACGCGCTGCTGCATTCCGCCCGACAGCTGCCAAGGGTAGCGGTCGGCGGCATCGGCCATGCCCACCTCCGCCAATGCCGCCTCCACGCGATCGGTGCGCTCGCCGCGGCTGACGGGCAGGTGCCGCAGCGGCAGCTCGACGTTGTGGCGCACCGTCATCCATGGGAACAGCGAGCGGCCGTAGTCCTGGAAGACGATGGCCAGCTCTTCGGGAACGTCGCGCACGGTCCGGCCACGGATGCGGACCTCGCCGGCGGTCGGCTGCTGCAGCCCGGCGATACAGCGCAGCAGGGTGGTCTTGCCGGATCCGGACGGCCCCACCACTGAGACGAATTCGGCCTCGGCGACGGAGAAGCTGACGTCGTGAATTGCCGGCGCTGCATCCGGGCTGTATCGGTACTCCAGCCCCGCAACCTCGAGCAAGGGCCGACGCACGCTCATTCGGCGGTCCTCGTGGCGCCGCGATGCCAGCGCAATGCACCGGCCTCGATCAGCGCCAGCACCGCGTTCAGAGCGTAGCCCAGCATTCCCAGCAGCACGATGGTGGCCCACACGTCCAGCGACCGGAAGCCACGCTGCGCCTGCACCAGCTCGAAGCCCACGCCGTTAACGGTGGCCACCATCTCGCTGATGACCATCAGGATCACCGCGATGGACAGGCTGATCCGCAGGCCGGCGAAGATCCTGGGCGCCGCCGCGGGCAAGATCACCCGCCACAGCTCGTCCCGGAAGGGCAGCCGAAACGCACGTCCCGTGTCGCGGTGCAGCGGCTCCACCGACGCCACTCCATCGGCGGTGTTGAGCAGAATGGGCCAGACCGCACCGAATGCGATCATGACGGCCTTCATGCCATCGCCGATCCCCAGCAGCACGATGAAGAGCGGCAGCAGCGCCGGGGGTGGGATGGCCCGCAGGAAGTGGACAATCGGCCCCAGGACGTCACGCGCGCGAGCGGAAAGGCCGATGGCAGTGCCGGTGGCCACGCCCACCAGCACCGCACCGGCCCAACCAGCGAGCAGCCGCGCCAGGCTCGGCGCCAAGCTGCTCGCCCACGCGTCCGGATTTGTCAGCCAGCGCGTCCAGAAGCGGCCGATCACATCGGCGAAAGTCGGCCAGTTCACCGGGTCGTCGACCAGCACCGTGATCAGCTGCCAGGTAATGAGCACGGCTGCCAGCACGCTGACGCGCAGGCCGATGCCTCGCAACACCTTCATTGGGCTGCCCGCACTCGGTGATGCCAGCGGAACAGGCGGCGCTCTCCAGCCGAAAGCAGGCCGTTGATTGCCAAACCCAGAAGGCCGGTGACCACGATGCCGGCGTACAGCAGCTCGCGCGGCACACCGGTCTCCGAGTTCGAAATCATCCAGGTGCCGATGCCCGGGCCGCCTCCGGCGATGAGCTCGGCGCTGATCGCAAGGATCAGGGCGATGCCGGCCGAGATGCGGACGCCGGTGTAGATGAACGGCGCGGCGGCGGGCAGCGAGATCCGCCTCAGGATGGCCAGGCGGGAGAGCCCATACGCCCGCGCGGTCTCCCTGGCGAGCGCGTCCACCTCGCGAATGGCGTAGATGGTGTTGAACAGGATCGGCCACAGCGCGGCGTAAGCGACCAGCAGGACCCTCATGTCCAGCCCGCGGCCGAGGAGCAGGATGAGCAGCGGGATGAGTGCCACCGAGGGGATCGGGCGCAGCAACTCGATGGCCGTGGTCGAGGCAAGGTAGCTGCGACGGCTCGATCCCAGCAGCAGTCCCAGGGGAATGCCGACCGCCGCCGCCGACAGCAGACCCAACCCCCAGGCGAGCAGCGTGCCGCCCACGTTGCCCAGGAACGCTGGATCGGTGGCGATCTGGCCGGTCGCGGCCAGGATGGTGGATGCCGGCGGCAGGTAGGTGGCGTTGACCAAATCGGCCCGGGTCGCGAGCTCGAGCAGGATGAACAGGATCGCGGCGCCGGTCACGCCTCGGAGCAGGCGGATCACCGCGGCGGAGCGCCTAGTGCAGGACCAGCGAGCCGACGTCGAGACCTTCCGCCGCCATGCCATGCTCCAGCATCTTGGCGTATACCCGCTCCAGCGCCGCCGGCTCGAGGCGGCCGTGGTACTCGGGGAAGGAGACGTCCGCCAGGAGGTCCGCCGGAAGCTCGGTGTAGGAGCCCACGGTCTCGATCCGCAGGGCGGAGTCGGCATTCAGCCGGTCCGCTGCGGCCTGGAGTGCACGGGTGAAGGCGGCGACCGTGTTCGGGTTCTGCTCGGCGAACTCGCGGGTCACGAAGTAGCCGGCCACCGGGAAGCCCTCCATGTCCTCGACGTAAGAGTCGATCACGGTCACGGCGCCGACGCTCGCCTTGTTGGCGGTCACCCCCGGCTCCGCGGACCAGATGATGTCCACGCTGCCGTTGTCGAGCGCAGCCCCCATCTCGGGGAACGGCATCTCGATGGCTGTCACCTCGGCGTAGTCCAGCCCTGCATCGGCCAGGGTGTCACGCAGGGCAAGCTCGCCCAGGTTTGCCAGGGTGTTGAGCGCCACGGTCGCGCCGCCCATGGCGGATGGATCGCCCTCGTACGGCGTGCCCGGCTTGGCCAGGAACTCCATGAAGCCGGGAGTGGCGGCGACGCCGTCGCTGACCGCACGCAGCTCGATGCCCTGCTGATTGGCGACCAGGAACGACGGCCACGCTCCGTAGGCGATGTCCAGGTCGCCGCCCTGCAGCGCCGGAATCGCGGCGGCGCCGCCCTGCACCACCTCCGGAGTCACGGTCAGCCCCTCGTCGGCGAACAGCCCCTGGTTGATGGCCAGGTACACCGGCGCCACATCGACGATGGGCAGCACGCCAACTGTGATCTGCGGCGTCTCGAGCTGGCCGCTCTGGTCGATGCTTTGCGCCGGGCCGCTGCCCTGCGCCGGGCCGCTGCACGCCGCGGCGAACACCCCCGCAATGAGTATCGGCAGCAACCGCCGGGGTGGTGGCGCCATCAAGGTGTCCTCTCGCGTGCGGGCTGCCGGCAGCGATGGCCGGTGGTCGATCGACGCTGGATTATGGTGACGCTGGATTATGGTGCAGTACGCGAGAATTGCTCGGCTGCCAGGCGGCCGAACGTCCCCAGAGCTCCGCTGCTGCAGCGGGCATGATTCATGCAGCGGGGCGCGACTCAATGACAGGAGCGTGGCTCCCGTGCCACGGCCGGGTGCCCAGATGAGCGTGAGCTTGTTGATGCAGGACGAGCACCGAGTACTCGTAGTGGAAGATGACCCGGCACTGCGGGAGATTTATGCAGGGGCGTTGCGCGGCTTTGGCCATGAAGTGCGGACGGCGGCCGATGGTGGCGCCGCACTGGACGCCATGGCCAACGGCTGGCAGCCGTGTGTCGTCTTCCTTGACCTGCGCATGCCCGGAATGGACGGCTGGGAGTTCAGCCGGCGCCTCAAGGCCAACGAGCGCTGGCGAGATGTCCACGTGGTGGTGGTCGCTGCCCACTTCCGCATAGATCACGAAGCTGCCGAGATCGGAGCCGACGCCTGGCTCCAGAAGCCGTTCGACCTGGTACGGCTGGACGAGGAGACCCGGACGCTGTGCCAGGCGTGATCGTGCCCGCACTAGAGGACGATCATTCCGCCGCCACAACTGCCCTGGAGGACCTGCGCCGGCAGCTGCCAGCGATTTTCGATAGCGTGGCCGAAGGCATCACGGTGCTGGACCGCTCCGGCACGGTGGTCCTCGCCAACGAAGCGGCTGCCAAGCTCCTTGGGCTGGCGGACGCGGCATCGGCCATTGGCCAGCCCTCCGCCAGCATCACGAGCACCTTCGAGCTGATGGGCGAGGATGGATCGCCGCTTCCACTCGAGCAGCTGCCCAGCCGACGCGCCTTCGCTGGCGAAGAGGCGCCCGAGCAGGTCGTCCGATTCCGCGCACGAGGCGGCATGGGCGACAAATGGTCGCTGGTCCGTGCACGCCTGCTCGCGGGACCTACGCCCGATGAGGACCTGGTGGTCACCTCATTCCGGGACGTAACCGCGCTCAAGCAGGTGGAGCTGCGGCTCTCCTTCCTGGCGGAGGCGAGTGCGGCCCTGGGCGAGTCGCTCGACTATCACGAAACCCTGAGCAGAGTCGCCGGCCTTGTGGTCCCCGTGCTGGCCGACTGGTGCGCCATCGACGTGGTGGAGGACCTGGAGCAGGTGCATCGCGTGGTGCTGACCCATTCCGACCCGGCCAGGCTGCGCGTGGCGGAGGAGATCCAGCGCCGCTGGCCGGATCCGGTGAACCCCGGTCCGGCGCGCCGGGTGATGGCCGACGGTACGCCGTTCCACGTTCCGGAGATCACGGACGAGATGCTCGTCGAGAATTCCGTGGACGCGGACCACCTGGATCTCCTGCGGCAGCTCGAGCTGCGCGAAGTGCTCACCGTGCCACTCGAGGGGCGCGGACGAGTGCTGGGTGCGCTGACGGTCGGGATTGGCGCGGGCGGCGCTCCGTTCGCCGCCGAGGACGTGGCGCTCATCGAGGAGCTGGGCCGCCGGGCCGGCTCCGCCATCGAGGCAGCGAAGCTGATGACCGAGGCACAGGAGGCGGTTCGCCAGCGCGACGAGTTCCTGGCGATTGCCTCGCACGACATGCGCACGCCACTCGCCGCCGTACGTGGCTACGCCCAGCTGGCATTGCGGCATCTGAGCCGCGAGGCCGTCGACACGGAGCCACTGCGCCGCTGGCTGGAGGACATCGACCACAGTGCCGAGCGGCTGACGCACCTCGTCGGCGAGCTGATGGACGTCAGCCTGCTGCGCGGCGGCCAGACCGTGCCGCTTCAGCTCCAGCCGACCGACCTGGTGAAGCTCGTCAACGAGCGCGTGCGCGAGCATGCGAATGCCGCGGACGAGGCCCATACATTCAGCGTGCAGGCAGAGGCAGAGAACGTCATCGGCCACTGGGACACGGCGCGCTTGGGCCGGGTGCTGGACAACCTGCTCGGCAACGCGGTCAAGTACAGTCCGGATGGCGGGCCGATCGAGGTGATGGTCGGGGCCGATGGCGCCTACGGCGTGGTAGCGGTTACCGATCACGGCATTGGCATCGCCGCCAAGGAAATGGCACGCATCTTCACGCCCATGTTCCGCGGCACAAACACCGGCAGCGTGGCCGGCACGGGTCTCGGCCTCTCCGGGTCGCGCACCCTGGTGGAGCTGATGGGTGGCCGCATCCAGGTCCAGAGCCGGCTGGGCGAGGGCTCCACCTTCACTATCTGGCTGCCGCTGCAGCAGGAAGCCGGCGAGGCGACCCCGACCGACGCCGCCTAACTCAGCGGTACGGTCCCGCCCCACTTCCTCCGCCGGGAAGCGCCTCAATGGCGGCCGCGGCCACCTCCTCGGCCAGCGTCTGGGCGACGATCAGCGTTCCACCATCGATCAGCGCATAGAACGTGCCCAGGCGAGCGACCTCCTCGGGCTGGCTGATCACCGTCACGTCACGCCCACCGAGCTGCGCCTCATCGACCACGATCGAATCGGGCGTCTCCTCCGGATAGGCCGCCTCCGGAAGGGCATCCAGCAGCTCCTGCGGTTCGTGGCCCGCGATCCGGATGGCGAACATCTGGACGAACGCCGGCCCGTGGTCGCTGGCGAAGGCCACCTCCAGGTCGTCCGGCGAGGCGCCCACCCCGGCCGCCAGCGCGGCCAGCATCTCCTGGCCAACGGCGAAGGTGTGTGCTTCGGTATCGGCGAAGTCCGCGGGCAGCAGATCCTGCAGCGGCCGGTCGTCCGCCGCCGGCGAGGGCTGCTGGGAGGACGAGCCGGCAGCCGACGCGGTGGCTGAGGGCTCAGATGAGGTGGCAGACAAGGACGGTGTCGGGAGCGCGGCCGTGGCCGTGCCGGCGCCGGTTGCGCCACTGCAGGCAGCCACGAGCGTCGCGAGCAGGAGCAGGACGAGCGGAACGATTGGGCGGCTCACGCACGCCTATACGTCAGCCGGCACACCTCCCCAGATGTCGCCCAGCGTGAAGCCGTCCTGGAAAGGGTCATCCGGGTCGACGACGTACTCGGTATGGCCGATGATCCAGGCCGATCCGGTCAGCTGTGGCACCACGGCCCGGACCCCGCCGACCGTCGTCTCGCCCAGCAGGCGCCCGGTCCAGGTCGTGCCCAGGATGCCCTCGTGCACGTAGTCCTGCCCGATGGCCAGCTCCCCGCGGGCGTGCAGCACGGCCATCCGCGCGCAGGTGCCGGTGCCGCACGGCGAGCGGTCGAGCACGCCGGTGAACGACGACGGGCGAGACCAGTCCAGCCGACCCGAGGAGATGACCACCGTGTTCTTGCCGTGCGCCCCGGGCACCGATGGCGGCCCGGTCAGCTCCATGATGCTGATGCCGGCCAGCTCCGGTGTCTCGGGGTGGGCGACGGGGATCTGCTCGTGGGCGGCGGCCTTGACCATCTCGCCGATGCGCACGATGTCGCGGCCCTCGTCCGGCGTGAGGCGGAAGCCGAGCGCCGCGGCATCGGCCAGTGCATAGAACATCCCGCCCCAGGCAACGTCCACCATCACCATGCCGACCTCCGGGACCTCGACCGGCACGTCCAGGCGGTGTACGAAGGCCGGCACGTTCTGGAAGGTGATGGCGCGTGCCTTCCCGTCCACGACGTCGGCTCGGATGCGGATGAGCCCCGCCGGCGCCTCCAGGGTGAGCTCAGTCATCGGCTCGCTGACGCGGACCAACCCTTCGTTGATGAGCACCGTGGCCACGCAGATGGTGTTCGAGCCGGACATGGCCGGGTACTCGGACTGCTCCATGATCACGTAGCCGGCGTCGGCCTCGGGCGCACTGGACGGGAGCAGGACGTTTGCGCACAGCCCCGGGTAGCCGCGCGGCTCGCGCAGCATCAGCTGCCGCAGCCGATCCCCGTGCCGCGCCATGTGGTTGCGCTTCTCCAGCATGCTGGCGCCCGGCACGTCGTGGACGCCGCCCACCACCACGCGTCCCGGCTCGCCGCCGGCGTGCACCTCGACCGCCCTGATCACCGCATCCAGCCGCATCTGCCAGCACGCTACCACGGCCTCTGGCGCGGATCGGCGTACGATGCGCGCCCATGCCCCTCTCGACCCGATCCTCGGAGCTGGAGCTGCTGGACGGCGCGGAGCTGGACCCGGTCGAGCTGCGGCGCAACCTGCGCGAGATGGCCATGCTCAACCGCCTGCCCGGTGGGGTGTCCAGCTCGGTATCGGCCGTCCTTGGCGCGCTGAATGGCAGAGCAGATGCCTCCGTGCTCGACATCGGCGCCGGCTCCGGCGACTTCGCCCGCAGGCTGATCCGCCGTCGCGCCGTGCGAGTGATAGTGGGAGATTCACGAGCCGAGATCCTGGCGATGGCCCGCCGTAACCTCGCCGGAACCAAAGGTGTGGAGTTCGTCGAGGCCGATGTGCGCGCCCTGCCGCTGCTCGATGGCGCGGTGGACGTGGTCCATGCCTCGCTGCTGCTCCACCACCTGCCGCCCGCCGAGGCGGTCGATGCGTTCCGCGAGATGCGCCGCGTGGCGCGCCAGGCGGTGGTGGTCAACGACCTGCGCCGCGGGCTGATCCCGTTCGTGATGAGCGCCGCTCCGGTGCTGGCCTTCGCTCGCAGCCGCTACACCCGCCACGACGGCTTGGCCTCCGCCCGTCGCGCCTACACCCTGCCGGAGCAGGACGCGCTGGCCGCGCAGGCCGGACTGCGAGTGGCACATCGGACCCCCGCGTGGTGGCCGCGGGTGACGACGCTGTACCGATGAGCGACCTGTCCTGCGAGGTGCTGGTCGTGGGCGCCGGCCCGGCCGGATCGGCAGCGGCGGCTGCGGTGGCGCGTACCGGCAGGGACGTGCTGCTGGTCGAGTCGCACCAGCACCCCCGACCCAAGGCCTGCGCCGAGTACGCCAGCCCGCGAATCGCGGAGGAGCTGCAGCGCCTGGGCCTGCCCGACGACGCCTGGCAGCCGGACGCGCTGCCGGTGCGCGGCATGCGGGTCATTCGCGGCGCCGACGCGGTCGAGATGACGTATCACGACGCCGGCGGGCAGCGTCCGGCATGGGGCCTGGACCGCGAGCGCTTCGACGCCGCCTTGGCGGCGCACGCGGTGGACAATGGCGCACGGCTGCTCGAGCGCACTGCCCTGGACGACGTGCACTGGCGTGGGGGACAGGACGCGACCGGCGGCCGCGTCACTGGCGCCTCGCTGCGGACCGCCACCGGGCGGCTGACGGTGCGCTGCCAGTGGCTGATCGGCGCCGACGGCGCCCGCTCCCGCACGGCCAGGAGCCTCAACGTCGACCTCGGCGCGGGACGGCCCCGCCGACTGGGTTTGGTGGCTCACTACGAGGCCGTGCCGGAGCTCGCCGACCACGGCGAGATGCATGTCGGCAGCGGTTACTACATCGGCCTGGCGCCGCTCGCGCGCAACCGGCTGAACGTGGGAATGGCTCTCCCCATGAACGGCGACCGGCTGGGCGCCGAGGACCGCTTCGCCTTCGCCATCCAGGGCATCCCGGCCGTCGCCGCGCGGCTCGGCGGCAGCCGCCGCCTGACGCCCATTCGCGGCGCCTCGCCCATCGGCCACCGCGTGCGGCGCAGCGCCGGCCGCGGCTGGATGCTGATCGGCGACGCCGCAGGCTTCATCGACCCGTTCACCGGCGAGGGCATCTACCGCGCGCTGCGCTCCGCGCGGGCGGCGGCCGAGGCACTCGGGAATGGCATGGACGACGGGGCGGCCGGTCGCTACCGCGGCGCGCGGCAGCGGGCCTTCGCGGCCAAGGACGCGCTGACCTGGACGATCCAGGGCATGCTGGCCGCGCCGCCGGTCATGAGCTACGCCCTCCGCCGCCTGGCCGCGCGGCCCCAGCTGGCAGAGCGACTGGGTTCAGCGCTGGGCGACCTGCGGCCGGCCTCAGACGCGATCTCCCCGGCGTTCCTGGCACGGGTCCTGTGGCCGTGAACAGCGTGATGCGCATCCACATCGACGCGCCGTTCGAGCGCATCTTTCCCCTCGCGGCGGAGATCGAGCGCTGGCCGGAGCGCCTGCCGCATTACCG
Organism: Candidatus Limnocylindria bacterium; assembly: GCA_036556695.1. Taxonomy (GTDB): domain Bacteria; phylum Chloroflexota; class Limnocylindria; order QHBO01; family QHBO01; genus DASSCW01. The sequence goes on along the minus strand of DATBIY010000023.1, from coordinate 1,653 downwards.
CTACGTGCGCCCGGTGCCGGATCCGCAGGGACGCCGCCGATTTGCGATGGGCGCGCGGCGCGGCCCCATCCCGGTGAGCTGGGAGGCGGTGCAGCTGCCGCTCCCCGATGAGCGGCGCATCGAGTTCACGCACACCGGCGGCGTGACCCGCGGCATGGAGGTCGCGTGGCGCTTCCAGCCGATCAACGGCGGCTGGGACGTGAGCATTCAGCACACCCTGCGCCTGGGCTGGCCGCTGATCGGTGGCTTCGCGGCGGACGCGGTCATCGGGCCGCAGTTCATCGACGCCATCGCCGGTCGCACGCTTCGCACCGTCAAGCAGCTCGCCGAGGCCGGGGCGTGACCGGCCGGCGGGTGGCGGTGACCGGCATCGGTGCCGTGACCCCGGTCGGTATCGGCGCAGAAGGCCTGTGGCAGGGCGTGATGGCGAACCGCTCCGCGGTGCGTGCGGTCGACCGCTTTGATGCCTCGCCCTTCCCTTCGCGGGTGGCCGCCCAGGTCGACGACTTCCGTCCGCAGGATCACCTGGACGCCAAGCGTGCCCGCCGCCTGGACCGCTTCAGCCAGTTCTCGGTCGCGGCAGCCCGCATGGCCAGCCAGGACGCCGGATGGACCGATACCTCCCGGTCCGCCGAGCGGACCGGCGTCTGGATCGGCTCGGCGCTGGGCGGCGTCGCCTTCGGGGAGGAGCAGCACGCCAATTACGTGCAGCGCGGCGTGCGGGCAGTGGCGCCGACCCTGGCCACGGCCGTCTTCGGGGGCGCCGGCGCTTCCAACGTTTCGATTGACCTCGGCATTCGTGGGCCGGCGGTGGGCAACGCCAACTCCTGCGCGTCCGGCGCCATGGCCATCGGCCAGGCGTTCCATGCCATCCGCGCGGGCATCGTGGACGCGGCACTGGCCGGTGGGGCCGAGGCGCCGCTGGCGCCACTGACCTTCGGCGCCTTCGCCATGATCCGCGTCCTCTCGTCGCGCAACGACGACCCCGAGCATGCGTCGCGCCCGTTCGACGTGGACCGCGACGGCTTCGTGATGGGCGAGGGCGCAGCGGTGCTGGCACTGGAGGCGTGGGAGGCGGCGGCGGCACGCGGCGCCGCGATCCTGGGCGAGGTCGTCGGCTTTGGCGCCTCGACTGACGCGTTCCACCTCACCGCGCCGCTTCCCTCCGGCGAGGCCGCCGCGGCGGCCGTGACCTCGGCCCTGGCGGACGGCGAGGTGGCGGCCTCGGAGATCGGCTACGTCAACGCCCACGCCTCTTCAACCCAGCTCAACGAGCCGGCCGAGGCCCGCGCGCTGCACCTGGCGCTTGGCGAGAACGCCCGCACGGTGCCGGTGTCGGGCACCAAGGGCCTGTATGGGCACGCGCTGGGCGCGTCCGGGGCCTTCGAGGCGGCCATCACGCTCCTGGCGCTGCGCTCCGGGTGCCTCCCGGGCACCTGCAACCTGGCCACTTTGGACCCCGAGGTGGAGCTCAACGTGCTCCGCGAGCCGCTGTCAGCCTCACCCTCCGCCGCCCTCTCGACCTCGTTCGGCTTCGGCGGCATGAATGCCGCGCTCGTCTTCCGCGCCGTCTGATCAGGGGTGCTAGCGCCGCTCGTTGCCGCGCTTGAAGTTGCCCGTCAGCCGCGCCATCAGCTGTTGCGCGGCGGAGTC
>DATBIY010000022.1:0-34217 GCA_036556695.1 Candidatus Limnocylindria bacterium | reverse complement strand
CGCGTCCCGAAGCGGGAGCTGACGGTCAACTTCCCGGTGACCATGGACGACGGGCACGTCGAGGTCTTCACCGGCTATCGCGTGCAGCACAACCTCAGCCGTGGCCCTGCCAAGGGCGGCATCCGCTACCACCAGGACGTGACGCTGGACGAGGTCCGCGCGCTGGCGATGTGGATGACCTGGAAGTGCGCCGTGGTCAACATCCCGTACGGCGGCGGCAAGGGCGGCGTCATCGTCGATCCCAAGCAGCTCAGCCAGCGGGAGCTGGAGGGCCTGACCCGTCGCTTCACGACGGAGATCAGCCCGCTCATCGGCCCGGACCGCGACATTCCCGCGCCGGACGTGAACACCAACGCCCAGACCATGGCCTGGATCATGGACACCTTCTCCATGCACCACGGCTACACCATCAGCGGCGTGGTCACCGGCAAGCCCATCGCCATCGGCGGCTCGCTGGGCCGCAACGAGGCGACGGCCCGCGGCACGGTCTTCACCCTGCAGCAGGCCTCGCGCACCCGCGACCAGCCGCTCAACGGGGCGCGGGTGGCGATCCAGGGCTACGGCAACGCCGGCTCCATCGCCGCGGACCTGCTGGCCGCCGAGGGGTCGACCATCGTGGCGGTCAGCGACAGCAGCGGCGGCATCCACAACCCGGCCGGCCTCGACCCCGCCAAGGTCAGCGCCTGGAAGCGCGAGCACGGCACGGTCGTGGGCTTCCCCGGCGCGGATGAGATCACCAACTCGGCGCTGCTCGAGGTCGACTGCGACATCCTGGTGCCGGCTGCGCTGGAGAACCAGATCACCGACAAGAACGCCGACCGGATCAAGGCCCGGATCGTGGCCGAGGCGGCCAACGGGCCGACCACGCCAGAGGCGGACGCGATCCTCTACGAGCGTGGCGTGTTCCTGATCCCGGACATCCTGTGCAACGCCGGTGGCGTGACGGTCAGCTACTTCGAGTGGGTGCAGGACATGCAGTCCTTCTTCTGGACGGAGCAGCGGATCAACGAGAGCCTGAAGGAGATCATGGACCAGGCCTTCGAGGCGGTGCATGCCATGAGCCACCGCCACGACGTCGACATGCGGACCGCGGCGTACATGGTCGCGGTGGCGCGGGTCGCCGAGGCCACCACTCTGCGCGGCCTCTACCCGTAGGCCGATGCGCTCCATGCCGAGGCGCGACTAGCCCATGCTCGACCACGAGGAACGGTTCCTCTTCCGCGAGGAGATCCTGAACCTGGCCAACGCGCTCAACGAGCCGGGCGCGCTGGACAACGTCGAGGATCTGCTGGCCGAGGTGACCACCTCGCCGCGCTTCGACTCGGACGTCTTCACCCTGGAGCGCTCGCTGCAGGTCATGCTCGGCAACCGGGCCGGCTCCACGCTGGTCGGGCTGCTGACCGTGACGCGCGAGGTGTTCGAGGAGATCGGCGACATCGGCATGCCGCCGGAGGTGCACGAGCGGATCGTGAGCTGGCGCGCCCGTTTCGGGCTGGCCATCGACAACGCCCTGAACTTCCTGAACAACCCGGACGGTATCCAGGGGCACAACTTCGGAACGCAGGTCAGCCACGGCGAGGGTGGCACCGCGCTGCAGGGCCGGCTGACGCTGGTCCGCTACAACAACGAGCCGCAGTTCTTCATTGCCGATGCCGACATCCTGCTGGCCATCGCGGCCGACATGATGGATCGGCTGGGTGAGCACCTGGAGCCGGAGATGCTCGACCCGGACCTGGTGCAGCGGCTGCGCGAGGGCGTCGAGCGCATCGAACGGCGGTCGAAGGCGCACGAGTGAGCGGGCCGGCGGCAGGCCACCCGCGACGCATCTTCCTGGCCGCCACCGGCCAGAACCGCGGCAAGACCACCGTCAGCCTTGGCCTGGCGGCCGGCGTCCTGGGCCACGGACATCGGCTGGGCTTCCTCAAGCCGGTGGGCCAGCGCTACCTCGTGATCGATGGCACCCGCGCCGATGAGGACGCGGTCCTCATGAAGGACGTCTTCGACCTGCCCGATGCACTGGACGACATGAGCCCGGTCACCCTGCCACGCCACTTCACCACCGACTACGTGATGGGCCGCGTGACCGATGACCTGGCGGCGGCCGTCGCCGCCGCCGACACCGCGGTGGCGCGGGACAAGGACGTGGTGCTCATCGAGGGTACCGGGCACGCGGGCGTGGGCGCGGTCATCGGCCTTTCGAATGCCGCCGTGGCCGCCATGTTGGACGCGCCGGTCATCGTGGTCAGCGAAGGTGGCGTGGGACGGCCGATCGACGAGATCGTGCTCAACCACGCCCTGTTCGAGCGGCATGGCGTGCGGGTGCTGGGGGCGGTGGTCAACAAGGTGATGGTCGACGCCAACCCGGACCTGCCAGAGGTGCTGACCCAGGGGTTGGCGCAGCACGGCATCGAGCTGCTGGGCTGCATCCCCTTCAGCGAGCTGCTGGCCAATCCGTCACTGGAGCTGATCACGACTCACCTCACCGGGGAGCTGCTGGCCGGCGAGCCCACGCCGGGCGCGGTGATCGGGGGCGTGGCCATCGGCGCGATGCGCGCCGACCACGCGGTGCCGTACCTGCGTGACCGGACGCTGGTCATCACCCCAGGCGACCGCGACGACCTGGTGCGCGTCACGCTGGAGGCGTTCCTGTCGGGCCGCGCGCGCGGCCGCTCACTGGTCACCGGCCTGGTGCTGACCGGCGGCTTCCGCCCCGAGGCGCCGTTGCTCGGCGAGCTGCTGGACGCCGGTCTGTTCACCTACCTGGTCGATACCGATACCTATCGCACCGCCCAGGACGTGCACGACATCCTGGTCAAGACGCACCCCACCGACACGGACAAGATCGCGACGATCATCGACCTCGTCGGCCGCTCGCTGGATCCGGAGGCGCTGCTGGCCCGCCTCTGAGGTGCGGCGTACCATGCCGCACATGACCGTCACCACTGCCGCGCCGGATCGGCTGCACTTCACCGGCAACAACGAGGCCGATCGGCTGCTGGCGACCGACCCGCTGGCGCTGCTCATCGGCTTCGCGCTCGACCAGCAGGTCTCGGTGCAGAAGGCCTTCAGCGGCCCTGTGGACCTGCGCAGCCGGCTTGGCCACCTGGACGCTCGTCGCATTGCCGGCGAGGATCCGGAGCGCCTGGCCGATGCTTTCCGCCAGCGACCCGCCCTGCACCGCTTCCCGGCCGCCATGGCCAAGCGGGTGCAGGCGCTGTGCGCCTACCTGGTGCGCGAGTACGACGGCGACGCCGCTCGCGTCTGGACCGAGGCCCGCGACGGCGCCGACCTCCGTCGCCGCCTGGCCGCCCTCCCCTCGTTCGGCGACATGAAAGTCAACTCCATGCTCGCCATCCTCTCGAAGCGCTTCGGCGTCTCGCTCCCTGGGCTGGAGGCCGAGCTTCCGCACCACCCGACGCTGGGCGACGTCGACTCGCCGGACTCCCTGGCCAGCTACCAGGCGGCGAAGCGGGCCTACAAGGCCGAGCGCCGCGCTGCCGAGGGGAAGCCGCCGAAATAAAGAAAAGGAGGCCGGACGTGGGCACTCGCCGGCCTCCAAGCTCCGCGCAGACCAGCCGACGGCCAGTCGCTGCGTAGCCAGAGCGCATCATACGGACCAGTGGGGGAGCGTCACCAGTACTTTTGTTCGGAACGCGACGCAGCTCCCGTCGCGCTTACGGGTGGGGCACACATCAGACCGTCGCGAGGGTTGGCCTGGCGGAAATGTGCTCAAGCTGCAAGTTCGTGTCGCGTCTCAAGTCCGCCCCGCCACGAATTTGCTGGAAAACAGCAAGAACGGGCCTTTAGAGGGCGTTCCAGAGCGGCCGTCCTGTCAGATGTGTGCTCCATCAGCAAACCCACCGCCGCGAGGGTTGGCCGGGCCGAATCTGCTCCAGCTGCAAAGCCTTGTCGCGCCCCGCGTGGCGAGCAGCGGGCCGCACAGACGCTCAGGCGACGTCCCAGGCGAGCGGCATGTTGTCGGTGAGGCGGGTGCGTCCCACCCAGGCGGCGACCAGGGCCAGCGCAGGTCCGGAGACTCTCTGCAGCTCGGCCAGGGAACCGGCATCGGCCACGCTGACGTAGTCCGGCCGCGCCATCGGCTCTGCCGCGAGGACCTCTTCCATGCGCGCGCGGAGCACCTCGGCCGAGCGTTCGCCGGCGTCGTACGCGGCACGCGCGGCGGAAAGGGCTCCAAAGAGACAAGTGGCGGCCATCCGCTCCTCCACGGAAAGCCGGGCGTTCGCCGATGACATTGCCAGTCCATCGGCCTCGCGCACCGTGGGGCAGATGACGAGGTCCACGTTCATGAACAGGTCGCGCATCATGCGGCGCAGAATCACGACCTGCTGCGCGTGCTTCTGGCCCAGGTAGAGCCGCGCCGGCCCGACCAGGTTGATCAGCTTCAGCATCACCGTGGTCAGCCCATCCAGGTGGCCGGGACGCGAGGCGCCCTCCAGCTGCCGGGTCAGGCCCTCCACGGTGACCCGCGTCAGGTCGTCAACCGGATAGAGGACCGAAACGTCGGGCGAGAAGACGATGTCCACCATCTCGCGCTCCAGCAGCGCCATGTCGCGCGGCACGTCGCGATGGCCGTGGTCGCCTTCGTCGAGCGCGCTGAAGTCGTGCGGATTGGTGAAGCAGCTGACCACCACGCAGCCGTTCTCGTCGCGGGAACGCTTCACCAGGGAGAGCTGACCCGCGTGGAGCATGCCCATGGTCGGCACGAAGCCCACCGAGTCGCCGGCCACGCGGCGCTCCAGGATGGCGACCCGCAGGTCAGCCGCGCTGTCGACGACGCGCACAGCTCAGGGCCGGCGCGAGCGGGCCGGCGGCGCGTCGGAGGGCTCGGGGCGAGCCTTGCGGTAGCGGTCGACGATCAGGTCCCACAGCCGCTCGGCGACCTGGCGCTTGGGCAGCATCGGCCAGTCGGTCAGGGCGCCCTCCGCGCCGAAGACAGTCACCTTGTTGTCGTCGGAGCCGATGGCGTCGAAGGGCCCGCCAACTGTGTTGCCCACGATCAGGTCCAGGCCCTTGTCGCGCAGCTTGCTGCGGGCGTTGGCCTCCAGGTCGTCGGACTCGGCGGCGAAGCCGATCAGGAACGGCCGCAGGTCGTCCGGCATCTCGCCAACCTCGGCCACGATATCCGGGTTCGGCACCAGCTCCACCTGCAGCCCCGAATCGCGCTTGATCTTGCGAGCCGATGGGCGCTTGGGCGCGAAGTCGGCCACCGCCGCGGCCATGACCAGGATGTCGGCCGATGGGGCGACGCGCAGCACGGCCTCACGCATCGCGGCGGCGGTGGTTGCGTCCACCACCTGCACGCCGCGCGGCGGAGTGGCGCTCATGGCTCCGGCGATGAGGGTCACGCTGGCACCGCGGTCGCGCGCCGCTTCGGCGATGGCCACGCCCATCTTCCCGCTGGATCTGTTGCCGATGAAGCGCACCGGGTCGAGCGGCTCGCGCGTGCCGCCGGCGCTGACCACGACATGCAGCCCGTCGAGGTCGCCGGCTCGTGCGAACAACTGCTCCACCGCGTCGGCGATGGTCGCAGGCTCGGCCAGCCGTCCCACGCCGGTCAGCCCGGATGCCAGCGCGCCGACCTCGGGTTCCACGAAGTAATGGCCGAAGCCGCGCAGCGTCTCCACGTTGCGCTGGGTCGCCGGGTTGGTCCACATGCCGGCGTCCATGGCCGGCGCCAGCACCACCGGCGCGCGGCTTGCGGAAACGATGGCGGTCACCGCGTCCGGCACCAGGCCGGCGGCCAGCTCGGCCAGCACGTTGGCGGTCGCCGGGGCGATGACGATGGCGTCCGCCCCCTCGGCGAGCTCCACGTGGGCGATCTGCTGGTCCATGTCAAGGGCCATCACGTCGTCGACCACGGGACGGTGGGTGAGCGATGCGAAGGTCAGTGGTGCCACGAACTTCGCGGCTGCGGGAGTCATGGCCACGTCCACCACCGCGCCGCGCTCGGCCAGCAGCCGGACGAGCGTCACCGCCTTGTAGGCGGCGATGCTGCCGGTCACACCCACCACGATTCGGCGACCGGCCAGCGGTCCGCGTGCTTCGTTCATCGCGCGGTTGCCTGCTGGTGGCTGGGTGCGGCGGCGGCAGCGCGGATCCGCTCCCAGGCGTAGTTGATGCCGTGCAGGGTGAGGTCCGGCTCCACGCGATCGATGCCCGGCACCTCCGACAGCCACGGCTCGGCGGTGTAGCCGCCGGTGGCGACAACAGTCACCCGGCTTCCCTGAGGCGAGCGCTCCAGGAGCTCGGTGCGCAGGGCGGTCAGCAGGCCGCTCACCAGGCCGATGTAGCCCAGCACGGTGCCGCTCTGCATGGCGGCCACGGTGCTTGCGCCGATGGCGCGCTCCGGCCGGCGCAGGTCGATGCGCGGCAGCTTGCTGGCGCGTCCCACCAGCGCCTCCAGCGAGAGTCCCAGGCCCGGGGCGATGGCGCCGCCGATGTACGCGCCGGATGCGTCGATGACGTCGAAGTTCGTGCTCGTTCCCAGGTCCACCACGATCGCCGGGCCGCCAACCTCGACGCCGGCGGCCAGGGCATTGCACAGCCGATCGGCGCCGGCCTCCGCCGGTCGGTCGATGTCGATGGCCAGCACGCCGCCCAGTGCAGCGGCATCGATGAACAGCGGGTCCACGTGCATGTAGCGGGTGACGTAGCGCCGCCAGGCGGCGCTCAGCGGCGGCACCACCGATGCCACCGCGACTCCCTCGAGCGCGGCAGGGTCGAATCCGTCCAGCGCCAGGAGGGCAGAGACCTCCGCGGCCACCTCATCGGGCGTGGCATCGGCCTGCGTGGTCGCACGCCACGAACCGGTCAGCGAGCCGTCGCCGAAGACGCCCAGGCTGACGTTCGTATTGCCGATGTCCACTGCCAGCAGTGTCACGCGCGAGATGGTAACAGCCACTTTCGCTGGCTCCCCGGGGTGTAGACTCGCCCGCGACCCATGACCGACGCGCGTGCCAAGCTCTACATCAACACCGGCGTCGTCACCAACAAGAGCGATGTCTACAACATCCTGCGCCCGCTGCTGAAGCAGACCGTCACCTACACCTACTTCCGCGGCAACACGGTGACCAGCAGCGGGACGGGCTGGGTGGAGCGCATCGTGGTCGACCACCCGGAGATCGCCAGCTATTTCACGCCGCTCTCCATCTGCCTGAACCTTGACTCGTTCGACTACCTGCAGTTCGACACGACCTCGGAGCAGCTGCTGGTCTACACCCTGGTCATCGGCTCCGAGCGCGTGGTGCTCGAGTTCGCCGCCGGCGGATCGCGCCTGGAGGAGACCGAGGAGAGCGGGAACGGACGTCCGCTGCCGCGCAATGCGGAGGAGCTGGCACGCGACCTGCGCTTCATCCAGATGGAGCTGATGATGTCGTCCGACAGCGCTGAAGAGGACGAGGACGCCTAGCGTGGCGTCCCGCCCCGCGACGTCCCGCTCGGCGACGCCCCGTCGCCGCGCTGCTGTCGCAGCGGCTTCGGCGATGCCATACGAGCGCAGCGTGCTGCCCAACGGCCTGCGGGTCGTCACCAGCCACATGCCGTCCGCCCGTTCCGTTGCGGTCGGCCTGTTCGTGGGCGTCGGCTCGCGTCACGAGGACGCGCCGCGCGCCGGCCTGTCGCATCTGCTGGAGCACCTGGTCTTCAAGGGCACCGAGCGCTATCCGGCCGCTGGCGAGCTGTCGGAGGCGGTCGAGGGCTGCGGCGGGGCGGTCAATGCCTCCACTGATCGGGAGCTGACCGTCTACAGCTCCAAGGTCCCGGCCGCCGCCGGCGATCGCGGCCTGGAGGTGGTCAAGGAGCTGGCGCTGCGACCGCTCCTGCGCCAACGCGACCTGGCGGCCGAGAAGCCGGTAATCGTGGATGAGATCCGGATGTACGAGGACTCGCCCGGCGACCACGTGTTCACCCTGTTCGACGAGCTGCTGTTCGGCAACCACCCTCTGGGCCGCGAGATCGCCGGCACGCCGCGATCGGTCCGGCGCGCGACGCGCGAAGGCGTCGTCGCGCACTGGCGGCGCTGGTACCAGCCCCGCCACCTGGTGCTGGCGGTGGCCGGATCGGTGAATCACCAGGACGTCTGCCGCCGGGTGACTGGCTGGTTCGGCGATCCTCCGCGCTGGTTGGACGGCATCGGCAGCGGTGAGCCGGCCGGCCTGCCTGCAGCCGCTCCGCAGCCGGTCGCGGCTGGATCGGTGCATGTGGCCCATCGGCGCCTGTCACAGGGAAACCTGTGCCTGGGCATGCCCGGCGTCAGCCGCGACGACCCGGACCGCTGGGCGCTGGACCTGCTGGGCGCGGTGTTAGGTGACGGGATGAGCAGCCGCCTCTTCCTGGAGCTGCGCGAGCGCCGCTCGCTGGCCTACGACGTGTCGACCTTCGCCGCCACCTACTCGGACTGCGGCACCTTCGGCGTGCACGCCGGATTCGACCCGGATCATTCCACGGCCGTGGTGCAGGCCATCCTGGAGCAGCTGGAGCGCGTGGTGCAGGAGCCGATCACCGCTGCCGAGCTGCAGCGGGCGCGGGCCTACACCCGTGGCCGCCTGGAGCTGCGCATGGAGGAGACGTCGGCGGTGGCCGCCTGGCTGGGCACCGGCGAGAGCCTGCTGCCACGCATCCTGACCGTGGAGGAGGTCATCGAGCGGCTCGAGGCGGTGACAACGGACGACCTGCTGCGGGTGGCTCGCCGCTGTGCGCGGCCGGACCAGGCGCGGCTGGCGGTGCTTGGCCCGTTCCGCTCCCGGCGGCGCTTCGAGCGCCTGCTGACCAGCGCCGGCGCATGACGGATGAGACCTTCATCGACCTGATCCCCGACGAGCTGTCGCTCGCCCGAGCGCAGTTGGGCTCCGGGCTGCTGGGAATGGCCGAGGGCGTGCTGCGCCGCCACATCGCCCGGCTGGAGGCCGGCGGCCGCGGCAGCGCCGAGGAGCTGGACGTGGCCCGCGCGCTGCTGGCCGAGGCGCTGTGGCGCCAGGGCCGCTCGCTTGCCGGCGGCGCGGTGGTGGCCGCCATCCGCGCCGGCAGCCTGGAGCGTCGTCGGCCGATCGTGCTGCTGGTCGAGGCAGAGGCCATGGCCGCCGGGGGCGACCCGGACCGCGCTGCCGTGCTCATGGAGCGGGTGATCGAGACGGTCGGCGTCGACGAGGCGTGGCGGCTGCGCGGCGGCGTCCCGTCGCGGCTGCCCTGGCCGGTGCCGGCCTCCATGCGTCCCACGCCGCGGCGCGCGCCGGGGCCGCCCAGCGCCCCGAGCGCACCGGTGCCTCCCTCGCCGGAGCGCACGGCCGCGGCCCATGCCAGGCTCGAGGCGGCTCGGCTGGCATACGCCGCCGGTCGCGACGACGAAGGGGATCGCGAGCTGGGGCTGGCGCTGCGCCTCGATCCACGGGTCGCGGCCGAGGGCGTGGCCCTGGTCGAGCCCAGCCTGGGCCCGATGCCCGGCGCGGACCGTCTGCTACTCTACGGCGACCTGCTGCGGGCCGCCGGCCGCAACCCGGAAGCCTCGGAGGCATACGACCGAGCCGCGCGCAGCTGACCCCGCAACCACCGCACACGGAGCATTCGCCTGCCCATGGAACGTACCCTGGTCCTGGTCAAGCCGGACGGCGTGCAGCGCGGCCTCATCGGCGACATCATCGGCCGCTTCGAGCGCAAGGGCCTCAAGGTGGTCGGCCTGCGCCTGCTGTCGGTGCCAAGGCCGATGGCGGAGCAGCACTACGCCGTGCACCAGGGCAAGCATTTCTACGACGGCCTGGTCGAGTTCATCACCTCCGGCCCGGTGGCCGCCATCGCGCTGGAGGGGCCTGATGCGATCGCCACCGTGCGGCGGCTGGTCGGCCGCACCATGCCCAACGAGGCCGAGCCGGGCACGATCCGCGGCGACCTGGGGATCAGCGGCCTGCGCAACCTGATCCACGCTTCGGACGCGCCGGAGACCGCGGTCGCCGAGCTGGACCTGTGGTTCGGCGCAGATGCGCTGGCCGACTACGAGAGGGCGATCGACGCCTGGATCGTGGCCGAGGAGCCGCCCAGCTCGTAGCTGGTCGTGGCGGCCGGCCGGTCGCCAGCCTGCGCCGGCGCTTCGGTCAGGCCGTCGTACACCGGCTTTTCCATGAGACCCAGCCGGTCCAGCGGGAAGTAACGCAGCCACGCCCGGCCGACGATCGAGTCACGCGCGATCGGCCCAAAGAAGCGCGAGTCCTGGCTGGCTGGCCGATTGTCGCCCATCACGAAGTACTGGCCCGGCGGCACGGTCCACTCGGTGGTGCCTTCGGGGTCTCGTGGGACGGTCGGCGCGGTGCGGCCGTCGACCCTGGTCACGTAGGGCTCGTCCAGCGGGGTGGCCGAGCCACCCGGCGGCGCGACGAACACGCGGCCGTTGCGCAGGCTGACGACGTCCCCAGGCAGCCCGATGACGCGCTTGATGAAGGGCACGCCGCCCTGCTCGTAGCCGGGTGGCGGCTGGAAGACCACGATGTCGCCGCGGTTGTAGTCGCTGAAGCGCGGCGAGATCTTGTCGATGAGGATGTACTCGTGCTCCAGGATGGTAGGCAGCATCGAGTCCTGCTCGACCTCGAACGGCTGGGCGATGAAGTTGTGGATCAGGAGGTAGATGACCAGCGTCAGGACCAGGGTCTCGACGATCTCCAGCAGGCAACCAAGGGTCCGGCGCGAGCCGCGCTCTTCGGGGGGCGCGGCGACGTCGGTGGTCGCGTCGGGGGCGTAGGTCATCAGCGCTCCAGGTGGAGGGGGCGGGCAGGCGGCGCGTAGCATAGCGCACCGCCAACGGCCGGCGGCCACGAGGGAAGGCCGGAAGGGAGGCCCAGAGGGTGGCACCTATAATGCTTAGTCCGTCCTCGCCGACCCGACCCCGTCCCGACCGAGGTTCCATTGTCGATTGACCTGAAGCAGCAGCTGCAGCCCACCCTGCAGGTGCGCGTCACTCCCAAGCAGATCGCCGCCAACGCGATTCTCGCCATGAGCTCCGTGGAGCTCACCGAGGCGATCGCCGCCGAGCTGGAGGAGAACCCGGCGCTCGAGATGCTCGAGCAGTCGACGTGCCCCATCTGCGGCTCGACGATCACCGGCAGCCACTGCACCGAGTGCCTGCCCAAGAATGCCGCGGGCTCTGCACCCGAGTCGGTGGACGGTGGCGTTGGGGAGTGGCAGAGCCGCGAGGACGCGGACGATCTGGACCCGATTGCCCGTGCCGAGGCCGAGTTCACCCTGCAGGAGCACCTAGACTGGACGCTGCGCGCGCTGCTGCCCGCCAGGCTGCACCCCGTGGCCGAGTACGCCATCGGCGCGCTGGACGAGAACGGCTTTTTGACGGAGCGCGACGAGGCCATCGCCGCCGCCACCAACACGACCGTCGAGGACGTGGTCACCGTGCGCGAGGCGATGCGCGGCATCGAGCCAATCGGCGTCGGCTCACGCAACGTGGCGGAGAGCCTGCTGGCGCAGCTCACCTGGCTGGAGGAGACCGGCGAGACCGAGGTTCCGCCCATCGCCGCAGCCATCGTGCGCGACCATCTGGCGGACCTTGGCGAACGGCGCTTTGCGGCCATTGCATCGGCCCTGGGCACCACGCAGGACCAGGTGCTGGCCGCCTGGGAGTTCGTGAAGGTCAACCTGCATCCGTATCCGACGTCGGCCTTTTCGGTGGCGACCACCAGCACGCGGACCATCGTCCGGCCGGACGTCCTCATCCGCGCGGTGGACGGGGAGCTGCTGGTGGAGGTGGTCGAGTCCCGCCGCTTTGCCCTGCGCGTGGATCCGACCTACGCCCGCCTTTCGGCCGGCATGCGCAGCGCCGAAGCGAGCGAGGCGGATCGCCAGCACGTGCGCGAGTACGTGGGTCGCGCGCGGTTCTTCATCGACAACGTGAACCGGCGGCGGGCCACTCTGCAGCGCATCGCCGAGTGCCTGGTCGAGCGACAGAAGGATTACCTGCTGCACGGCGTCCAGCACCTCGTGCCGCTTACCCGGGCGGAGGTGGGCGCGCTGATCGGCATGCACGAGTCGACGGTCAGCCGCGCCACCGCCGAGAAGTTCGTGATGCTGCCCACCGGCGAGGTGGTGCCGTTCGGCCACTTCTTCACGGCGTCGCTGGGCGTGAAGGACCAGATCCGCAAGATGATCGAGGCGGAGGATTCGGACCACCCGCTGTCCGACCAGGAGATCGCCGACCAGCTGGCCGGCGAGGGCGTGGCCATCGCCCGCCGCACCGTCGCCAAGTATCGGGACGAGCTCCAGCTTCTTCCCGCCCGGCTGCGCCGGCGCTGAGCCGCCGTGCGCGGCTCCGTGCGCAATGCGAGCCTGCGCACCCTGGCCGCCTTCGCGGTCGGGCTGGTGGTGCTGGGCGGGATCCTGTACGTGGCCAGCACGGTCGACGGCCGCGCGCCGACCGTTGAGCGCATCGCGGTCACCCACCACCTCTCCACGGACGAAGCGGTCGCGCTGACGACGGCCAGCGTCGAGGTCGTCTTCTCCGAGGTGGTGGACCACCCCAGCGCCGAGGCGGCGTTCAGCATCCAGCCGGCAGTCGATGGCTCGTACAGCTGGAGCGGCCCGACCATGATCTTCACCCCAGCCGAGCGGCTGCCGCTGGAGACGGCCTTCGTGGCCCGCATCGGTCCCGGCGTGCGCGACGCCGCCGGCAATGAGATGCAGACATCGTCCGAGCTGGCGTTCGCCACCGTCGGCAACCCCACCGTGGCCGCCAGCCAGCCGGAGGCCGACCAGGAGAACGTGCCGCTGGACGCCGCCATCGTGCTCGAGTTCTCGACCTTGATGGACACGGCGTCGGTCGAGGATTCGCTGACCATCACGCCGGCCATCGAGGTCACGTCAAGCTGGAGCGGCGAGCGCCTGACGCTGACCCCGGTCGAGCCGCTGGCCGAGGGCACCCTCTATGGGATCCGGGTGGATGACACCGCCCGCGACAACACCGGCACTCCCCTGGGCACCGCCTTCGCCATCAGCTTCCGCACGGTGCAATCGGGGTTGGAGGCCGATGTGCTTTTCCCGGCCGATGACGCGGTGGGCATCGCGGTCACCACGCCCATCGCCCTGGTCTTCGATCGCGAGCTTGATCCGGCGACCGTGGACGACGACGCGTTCACCGTCGAGCCCAGCGTAGCCGGCTCGCTGGAGGTGGTCGCCGCGCCGGGAGCTGCAGGCATGCAGGAGCCCGGCCTCCGCATCCTCCGCTTCCAGCCATCAGGCCCCCTCGATCCCAGCACGACCTACCAGGTGACGCTCCGGCCGGGGCTGGCAGGAGCCGATGCCTCTGCCCTGGCGGCGCCGATCAGCTGGCGCTTCACGACCGGCGCGCCCATTCCCTCGCTGTCGAACCAGATTGCCTTCCTCAGCGAGCGCGCCGGCATCGCCAACCTGTGGGCAATGAATCCGGACGGCAGCGGCGTTCGCCAGCTGTCCTCCGAGCTGTCGCCGCAGACCGGCTACGCGCTTGCGCCGGACGGGCGCAGCTTCGTGGTGGGCGACGGCGCGGTGCTGGTGCGGCAGCGGGCCGACGGCGGCGGCCGCGAGTTGCTGACCGATGACGGCGTGCTGGAGGTGGATCCCGATTTCGCGCCGAACGGATCGGAGATCGCCTTCGCCCGCATCGATCCGGCAACGGGTGGCGGGCTGGGCCTGTGGACGCGGCCGGCCACGGGCGGCGAGCCAGCGCCTGTCACCATGCCCGCCGAGCTCGGCGCCAGCTCAGCGCCCACTCCCAGCGCTCCCGATGCGCTGCAACCCGTGCTGCGGGCGCCCCGCTACTCGCCGGATGGTGCGGCCCTGGCCTTCGTCGACATCAGCGGCCGGGTGGGGGTGCTGGAGCTTCCCGCCGAGCGGCTGACGACCGCGCCCTTCGCCGCCGTGACCTGGCCCGAGTGGCTCGCCGACTCCAGTGGGCTGCTGCTCAGCGGCTCACCCGCCGGCTCGCTGGAACCAGTTCCGGGCGCCGCGCCGGCGCCGCAGCTCGACCCCGGGACGCTGGGCCTGAGCGACTTCGCGCTCGGCGCCCTGCGGCTGGGGAAGCTGGACCGCGGCGACAACATCGTCGAGCTGCTCGACCAGCCGCCCGGCGCCTCGCGACCGGCGAGCGATCCGGCAATCGCCGGGCGTTACCTCTTCGTGGCCGTGCTCTCCGGCACGCCCGAGGCCTCCGGGACGCTGTGGCTGGTCGGCCAGGGAACCGGTGCCGTCCAGCTGCTGGCGGATGGTGGCGCGGGCGTGACCCACGCGACCTTCGGCCCGCAGTCGCGTGTGGTGGTGGCGTCGCGCAGCGGCGCGGGGATCTGGAGTATCGATACGGCCACCCACGTCGGCCAGCAGCTCATCGAGGACGGCTGGTTGCCCCGCTGGCTGCCCTAGCGCCCCGCTGGCTGCCCTAGCGCCGCGTGGTGACCCGCCGCGCGGTTGACCCGCGCGGCGAGCACGGGCTACCATACCGCCGCCTCGCTGGCGAGCGCTGCACAGCGCTTACGCCGGCGTTTTCCGTGTGTCAGCCCGTCTCGGTACGAGCGCGCGCAGCCAGCGCAGCGCCGCCGGGCGCCCACCTCATCGGAGGATTCATGGAGCAGATCACCTGGGTGATCCCGATCGCCGGGATCCTGGCGGTAGCCTTCGCGCTGTACCTGGCGCGCGACGTCCTGTCTCGCGACAAGGGACCGCAGGCGATGCAGGACGTGGCGGACACGATCCGCGAGGGCGCAGACGCTTTCGTCAAGCGCCAGTACACGACCATCGCCATGCTGGCGGTCGTCGGCGCGGTGATCATCGGCGTCGTCATCTTCCTGGTCGAGACGCCGGACGTGGCGGACGTCCGCGAGCTGGCCGGCGCGCCCATCGCCATCATGACCGCCATCGCCTTCCTGGTGGGCGCTGCCTGCTCCATGGCGTCGGGCATCATCGGCATGTTCGTCAGCGTCCGCTCCAACGTGCGGACCGCCGCCGCCGCGCGGCGCAGCCTGGTCGAGGCGGTGC
Organism: Candidatus Limnocylindria bacterium; assembly: GCA_036556695.1. Classification (GTDB taxonomy): domain Bacteria; phylum Chloroflexota; class Limnocylindria; order QHBO01; family QHBO01; genus DASSCW01. The sequence goes on along the minus strand of DATBIY010000022.1, from coordinate 19,205 downwards.
AGGTGGCGATGCGCGGCGGCGCGGTCTCCGGTTTTTTGGTGGTCGCCCTGAGCCTGTTGGGCGTGTGGGGCATCTTCAGTATCTACGACCTGCTGCTTGACGACGTTTCCGTCCGCGAGGCGCCGTTCCTGATCGTGGGCTTCGGCTTCGGCGCCAGCTTCGTGGCGCTGTTCGCCCAGCTGGGCGGCGGCATCTACACCAAGGCCGCCGACGTCGGCTCCGACCTGGTCGGCAAGGTGGAGGCCGGCATTCCCGAGGACGACCCCCGGAACGCGGGCGTGGTCGCGGACCTGGTGGGCGACAACGTCGGCGACTGCGCCGGCCGTGGCGCCGACCTCTTCGAGTCGACCGCCGCCGAGAACATCGGCGCCATGATCCTGGGCGTGGCGGTCTTCGGCCTCGCCGACATCAGCGGCTGGCCGAACCCGCAGCTGTGGATCTTCTTCCCGCTGGTGGTTCGCGGATTCGGCCTGCTGGCCACGATCGTGGCCATGTTCTTCATCCGTGGTCGCGAGACCGAGGATCCGATGAACATTCTCAACCGAGGTTACTGGGTGACCACCATCCTGTCGGTCGTCGGCCTGGCCGTCAGCACCTACGTGATGATGAACACCGGCAGCAGCCTGCCGGAGAGCGGCATCCCGTCGTGGGTGTGGTTCTTCGGCGCTGGCGTGGTCGGCCTGGCCACCAGCGTGGCGTTCGTCTACATCACCCAGTTCTACACCGCCGGCACCTTCCGCCCGGTGCGTGAGATCGCCGAGGCCAGCAAGACCGGCCCTGCCACCAACATCATCAGTGGTACGGCCGTCGGCTTCGAGACGACCGCGGTGACCGCGATCGTCATCGGCATTGCGCTGATCGGCAGCCATTGGCTGGGCGAGCAGGCATTCGCCGGTATCGAGGGGGCCGTCAACGGCGGCATCTTCGGCACCGCGGTGGCGACCATGGGCATGCTGATGACCACGGCATATATCCTTGCCATGGACACCTTCGGCCCCATCACCGACAACGCCGGCGGGGTGGCCGAGTTCAGCCGCTCCGAGGCCGGCGCCCGCGAGATCACCGACCGCCTGGACGCGGTGGGCAACACCACCAAGGCACTGACCAAGGGCTATGCCATTGCCTCGGCCAGCCTCGCCGCCTTCCTGCTGTTCAGCGCGTACATCGACAAGGTAAACCTGATCCAGTCGAACCGCGGCGGCACGCCGCTCGAGGCAGTGAACCTGGCCGATGTCGGCGTCTTCGTGGCCGCCCTGATCGGCGCCATGCTGGTCTACTTCTTCAGCTCGCTGGCCATCCGCGCGGTGGGCAAGACGGCGCAGTCGATCATCGTCGAGGTGCGCCGCCAGTTCCGCGAGATGCCCGGGATCATGGACTACAGCCAGCGCCCGGACTACGCCCGCGTGGTGGACATCACCACCCGCGCCGCGCTGCGCGAGATGATCTGGCCCGGCCTGGTGGCCGTGGCCACGCCGATCGTCGTCGGCGTGTTGCTGGGCTACCAGGCGGTGGCGGGGCTGCTGATGGTCGGCACCATCGCCGGCGTGCTGCTGGCGACCGTGCTGAACAACGGCGGTGGGGCGTGGGACAACGCCAAGAAGTACATCGAGTCCAACCACCTGACCGATGAGTCCGGCGAGGTGCTGGGCAAGGGCACGCCCGCCCACGCGGCGGCAGTCGTTGGCGACACGGTGGGCGATCCCTTCAAGGACACCGCCGGGCCGTCGCTGCACGTGCTGGTGAAGCTGCTGGCCACCATCACCCTGGTGCTGGCCCCGCTCTTCATCCGCTGACCGCGCCTCTTGACGGCTCCGGTTTGCACAGGCAGCACATAGCAGACACGGAGGGGCTCGTGGCCCACGGAATCAGTGGCTTGCTTCACTGGTTCCGTGGCGTCCAGCACGGCTTCCCACGGTTTCCGGTTCGCGCAACGCGCAGCCGGCATCCAGGCGGTCAGATGTGTGCTCCAGCGGTAAACCGGAGCTGAGCGGACACGGGTATGGAGGTCGTCTTCCAGGCCGTCCTGATCGGCATCCTGCAGGGGCTGACCGAGTTCATCCCGGTCAGCTCCAGCGCCCACCTGGAGCTGGCGCCATGGATGTTCGGCTGGAAGAGCGACCTGGTCGGCAGCCTGGCCTTCGACGTGTTCCTGCACCTGGGCACGCTGGTGGCGCTGCTCGGCTACTTCTGGCGCGACTGGCTCCGCCTCATCGGCGCCGCGCTGGCCAGCCTGCGCGAGCGGCGCATCGGCGCGGACCATGACAGGCGGCTGGGCTGGCTGCTGGCGCTGGCCACGGTTCCGGCGGCGCTCGTCGGCTTCGTGGGCGAGGGTTTCGTCGACGACGTGCTGCACGGCGAGTCGGATGCCGTGCGACTGGCGATCGCGGCCTTCCTGGTGATCGGCGCGCTGGCGCTGTGGCTGGCGGACCGCTTCGGCTCACGGCGCCGCGAGCTGGACGAGCTCACGACGTCGGGCGCGCTGGCCATCGGCTTCGGCCAGGCGCTGGCCCTGCTGCCGGGCATCAGTCGCTCCGGCGCGACCATCACCGCCGGCCTGGCGCTGGGCATGACCCGCGAGGCTGCAGCAAGGTTCAGCTTCCTGCTGGCCACGCCCATCACCCTTGGAGCCGGCCTGTACGGCGCCCGCGACCTGCTGACCGAGACGCACACCGGCGTCGAGTGGCTCGCGCTGGCGGGTGGATTCCTGGCCGCGGCGATCGCCGGGGTGCTGGCGATCCGATTCCTGCTGACCTGGCTGCGGACCCGCTCGGTGGCCATCTTCAGCGTCTATCGGCTCGCCTTTGCGATCGCGGTTGTCGCCCTGGTCGTGGCCGGCCGCTGAAGGTCGCCCAGTCCGGGGCTGGAAGCCCGGCCGCTGCTTTGACACCCCGTGGGGCCGCGCCTACAATGCCGCGACTCGGGGGATCCGGGAGGTCCGGAGAATCCCGCGGCCGGACGAAAGGGACTCGATCGGCCAGCTTCAGGAACGCACGGTGCACGCCGGCGGAGACTGGAGCGTTTTTTGTTAGTGAGATCGTTGCGCGCCGCCTGGTCACCCCGCCGGACGGCCCTCGCGGCACCGAATCCGGGACCGCGACGAACGAATGAGGAGGGGGTCGGGACCCATGAACAACAAGCCTGTCTACCTCACCGCCGAAGGCCTCGCCAAGCTCAAGGCCGAGCTGAACGAGCTGATCACCGTGGAACGGCCGCGCGTTGCGCAGCGCATCCACGATGCGAAGCTTGACGGCGACATCACCGAGAACGCCGAGTACGAGGACGCGAAGCAGGAGCAGTCGTTCCTGGAAGGCCGCATCGCCACACTCGAGGCGCAGCTCAAGCACGCCGAGGTCATCGAGAAGGGCAACGGCGACAAGGTCGGCATCGGCTCCAAGGTGGTCATCAAGGGTTCCGAGGGCGAGGAGACGTTCACCATCGTCGGCTCGGCCGAGGCATCGCCGCGCGAGGGCCGCATCAGCAACGAGTCGCCGGTGGGCCAGGCGCTGATGGGTCACAAGAAGGGCGACAAGGTCATCGTCCAGGCCCCGGCTGGGCCTGTCACCTACACCGTCGTCCGCGTCGGCTAGCTCACCGCCGCCCATGTTCTGGGCCGATGAGCTGGCCGCCCGCTGCTCCGGACCCCAGGTCCTCAACGACTCGAAGACGCCCTCGGGCACCGTCCACGTGGGCAGCCTGCGCGGCCCCGTCATCAATGACGTGATCGTGCGCGCGCTGCGCGCCGCCGGGCTGCCGACCACCTTCCTGTACGGGGTCGACGACCTCGACCCCATGGACGCGCAGGCGCTGCTCACCCCGGATGCGGTGGCGACCGAGATGGGACGCCCGCTGGCCCACGTCCCCGATCCGGAGGGCGACGGCCACCCGTCCTACGCCCGCCACTTCGCCGGGCTGTTCATCGACACCTTCGCCGGCCTGGGCATCCACCCCGACCGCTACTACTGGATGAGCGAGGTCTACGGCTCCGGCGAAATGGACCGATACATCCGCATGGCCCTCGACCGCGCGGACGTGGTGCGCGACGTCTACCGCCGCGTGGCCAACGTGCGCCATCCGGACGAGTGGCACCCGCTGTCGGTGATCTGCGAGCGCTGCGGTCGCATCGGCACGACCATCGTCACCGCCTGGAACGGGGAGCAGGTGCACTACGAGTGCCGCCCCGACCTGGTCGAGTGGGCGAGCGGCTGCGGCAACGCCGGCGACACCTCGCCCTTCGGCGGCCGTGCCAAGCTGCCCTTCAACGTCGATTGGGCGGCGAAGTGGAGCCTGTTCGAGGTCACCATCGAGCCCAACGGCAAGGACCTGGGCACGAGGGGCGGCGCCCGCGACCGCTCCGAGGCCATCGCCCGCCAGGTGTTTGACCGCGAGCCGCCGCTGAACGTGGTCTACGAGTTCCTGAACATCGGCGGCAAGAAGATGTCCACCTCCAAGGGCCGCGGCGCCGCGGCCCATGCGATCGCCGAGGTCATGCCTCCGGAGCAGCTGCGCCTCCTCTTCCTGCGGCCGCGCTACAACCAGGCCATCGACTTCGACCCGGATGGCACCGACGCCATCGCGCGCGTCTTCGACGAGTCGGACCGCATCGCCGCGGCAGTCGCCGGCCGCGACTTCAAGGGCGAGGTCCCGCCTGCCCCGGAGCGCCTGTTCGCCGCCAGCCTGGTCGACCCCGACGCGGACCTGGCGGCCGAGGCCGCCGCCTACCGCCCGCCGTTCAGCCACCTGGCGATGCTGGTGCAGGTCCCTGGCGTGGACGTTGCCGAGCGCGCCGCCGCCGAGAAGGGCGCGCCGCTGGACGAGCGCGAGCGCCGCATCCTGGACGAGCGGATCCGTGCCGCCCGTGGCTGGCTGGAGGCATATGCGCCGGAGCGCGTGCGCCTCACCGTGCAGCGCGACGCGTTGCCGAGCCTTGCCGCAGGACTTGATGCTGCACAGCGCAGCGTCCTCTCCAACCTGGCCGATGCCGCCGCCGCGCTGGACGCCGGCGGCTGGACTGGCGAGGCGCTGCAGGCCGCCATCTTCACTGCGGCCCAGGATGCGGGCCTGCCGGCCGGGCGCGCCTTCGCCGCCCTGTACGCCGCGTTCCTGGGACAGCCCCACGGCCCGCGCGCCGGCTGGCTGCTGGCCTCGCTCGATCGGGACTTCGTCATCGGACGGCTCCGCGAGGCGGCCACGGCCGATACGCTCCCCGCATGATTAGCGTTCGCCTGATCCGCGAGGAGCCAGATCGCGTGAAGGCGGCGATCGCCCGCAAGGGCGAGCCGCCGGACGCGGTGGATCGCATCCTGGCCGCCGACGCGCGGCGCCGCGAGCTGGAGGCCAGCACCAATGAGCTGCGCGCCCAGCGCAACGCCGGCAACAAGCAGTTGGGCGAGGCGATGCGCTCCGGCGGAGGAGCGGCCGCTGACGAGCTGAAGGCGCAGATGGCCGAGCTGTCGCGCCAGATCGACGCCAATGCCGCCGAGCTCACCGAGCTCGAGCAGCGCGTCGATGCGGACCTGCTGCTCATCCCGAATCTGCCGGATCCATCGGTCCCGGATGGAAAGGGGGCGGAGGACAACCCGGTCGTGCGCTCCTGGGGAGAGCCGGCCGCGGAGGGCGGCGCGCCGCCGCACTGGGAGATCGCCCAGCGCCTCCACCTGTTCGACCTCGAGCGCGGCGCCAAGATCGCGGGCTCGGGCTTCATCCTGTTCACCGGCCTGGGAGCACGGCTGGAGAGAGCGCTGATCAGCCTCATGCTGGAGCTGGCCGAGCGGCATGGCTACGCCGAGCTGTGGTCGCCCATCCTGGTGAACGCCGCCAGCGCCCGCGGCACCGGCCAGCTTCCGGACAAGGAGGGGCAGATGTACGTCGCCGAGCGCGACGAGCTGTACCTCATTCCCACCGCCGAGGTGCCGGTCACCAACATCTACCGCGACGAGATTCTTGCCGCCGACCAGCTGCCCATTCGTCACGCGGCCTACACCCCCTGCTTCCGCCGCGAGGCTGGCGCAGCCGGCAAGGACACGCGCGGCCTTCTACGGGTCCACCAGTTCGACAAGGTGGAGATGGTCAAGTTCGTCGAGCCCTCGACCTCCGCCGGTGAGCTCGAGACCATGACTCGCGACGCCGAGGAGGTGCTGGAGGCGCTCGAGATCCCGTACCGCACCGTGGAGCGCTGCACCGGCGACGTCGGCTTCGCCCAGGCCAAGGGCTACGACCTCGAGGCCTGGTCGCCGGGGGTCGGCAAGTGGCTGGAGGTCAGCTCCTGCTCCAATTACACCGACTTCCAGGCGCGCCGCATGAACCTCCGCTACCGCCCGTCAGGCGATGCCCGCCCGGAGCTGGTCCACACGCTCAACGGCTCGGCGTTGGGCCTGTCACGCACCTACGCAGCGCTGGTGGAGACGCACCTCCAGCCGGACGGCTCCATCCGCATTCCTGAGGCTCTCCAGCCCCACTTCGGAGCCGATGCCATCCGCTGACCAGTTGCTTGCCATGAGCGTTCGTCCAATTCACGCCACCCCCGGCACGATCGGCTCCAAAACCTGGCCCCGCACCCCGCTAATGCCGTTCTGCATGCATCGGCGCCGTACAATCCGGCGCTGGAGGGGTGGCAGAGTGGACGATTGCGGCGGTCTTGAAAACCGCTGAGGTGCAAGCCTCCGTGGGTTCGAATCCCACCCCCTCCGCCACCTCAGACTACGGGCCGACCTCGGTGCAGATGGGCGAGCTGGCGAGCGTCGCGTTCGCGGCACAACGCGCCGCCAGGAACGTCTCGGCCTGGCTCAGGTCGATGTCGGGCACCGCGGTCTGAACGGCCGTCGTCCACTCGGAGACGTCGCCGCAGCTGGCGATGGTCTCGTCAAGCTCATCGTCCAGTGTGGTGATGTCCGTGGTGGCTGTCACGGTGCTCAGGTCGACAGCCGCCACCGCATCGGTGCAGGTCATGGCGGCGGCGACCGAAGCTGATGCCGACGCGGAGGTGCTGGACATCGTGTCGGTCGAGGCGCCGGTGGTCGGCAGCGGCTGCTCCGACGGGGTCGTGGCGCCGGCGTTGCAGGCGGCGAGCAGCGCCACAAGGGCAAACGCAGTCAGGAACTTCATGGATCCCCCTAGGTGGATGTCAGGAGTTTGTGGGAATCCGAACGCAAGGTCTGTGCCAGCCGAGCCGCCCGTCGAGTGAAGGTCAGGCCCCAGCGGATCCGGCCGGCGGGACCTCGTGGTGCAGCCGGCAGCGTGCCTCGTACGTCTCGTCACCCATGCCGCCAATCACGATCAGCGGCGAGTCGGCCGGCGCCGGCATGCCGTCGATCAGGCGCTGGGTGCGGGTCGCCTGCTCCCCGCAGACCATGCAGATCGCCGTCAGCTTGGTGACCTGGTCGGCCAGCGCCATGAGGCGCGGCATCGGCCCGAAGGGCACGCCCCGGAAGTCGGTGTCCAATCCGGTGATCACCACCTGCTTGCCGCCGTCCGCGATGCGGCTCACGACGTCGGGCAGGCGCTCGTCGAAGAACTGCCCCTCCTCGATGGCCACGATGTCGGCCTCGCTGACCAGCTTCTCGATGCCCGCCGAGTCCTCGACCGACAGCGCCGTGTGCTCGGCGCCAGAGCGCGAGACGACGCGCAGCGCATCGGTCCTGGTGTCCAGGCGGGGCTTGATCAGGACCACGCGCCGCCCGGCGATCGAGAAGCGCCGCAGCAGGCGCAGCATCTCGTCGGTCTTGCCGCAGAACATGCAGCCGCAGATGACGTGCACCCAGCCGGAGGTGTAGAACATCGGCCCCGCGCGCCCGTCAGTCGCCGACCACGGCCATGTGCTCGACCGGCAGTCCCAGCGTGTCCGCCAGGGCCGCGCGCATGACGTCGGCCGGCGCCTTCTCGCCGGTGAGCAGCTGGAACGTGGCCGCTGACGAGGCCAGGAAGGCTGCCTGGCCGTTGGCCACCGTGCCGCCGCGCTCCTGCGTGTCGCGCATCAGGGGAGTCACGTCGTGGTGCAGCACCAGGTCGAGCACGTGCAGGCCGTCCGGCAGCAGGTGGGCGGGGATCGGGCTCTCGCCCTCCTGGACGCCGATGCCGCTGGAGTTGACCACCAGCCGCGCGTGTCCCAGCTCGGCCTCGATGATCGACTCGTGCCACGGTCGGGCCCGCAGGTCGGTGTGCTTGGCCGCCCGCGCGAAATGCGCAACGAGCGCCTCCGCCCGGTGCAGGTGACGGTTGAAGACCGATACCTTGGCGACCCCCGCGCCGAGCAGCACGGCGACCACGGCCCGTGCGCCACCGCCGGCGCCCAGCACCAGCGCATCGTCCGGCCATACCGCTTCCTCGCCGATGAGGGCGATCAGTCCGGCGCGCACGCCGTCCACGTCGGTGTTGTAGCCCTGCAGCCGATCGCCATCCCGCACGATGACGTTCACCGCGCCAGTCAGCCGCGCGTCGTCCGAGAGGCCGTCGACCAGGGCCGCAACCTTCTCCTTGTGCGGCGCCTCCACCAGCGCGCCGACGAAGTCCTCGCCGCGCAGCAGCGGGACCAGCTGCGGCAGTTGGTGCGGTCGCGCCTCTTGGCGCTCGATGGACAACGGCACGCCGCCGGCGGCGATCGCGGCCTGCTGCACCGCCTCGAAGGCGGAGTGGGTTGAGGACTGGCCGATTACGGGAAGGCGCTGCACGAGTCGGTCGACCTGCTGTGTCTGCGGGAGGGTCATTCCTGAGCGTGCCGGCAGCCTCGCCGAGACTGCTGCTCCGGAGGGCCATGCTATCATCGGCCCCGGTCTGAGGAGAGGTCGCATAGTGGCCTAGTGCGGCGGTTTGCTAAACCGTTGAAGGGGGTTTCCTCTTCCGAGGGTTCGAATCCCTCCCTCTCCGCCAGCCCTCATGGCGTGTGCCCGTAGCTCAGTGGATAGAGCGTCAGGTTGCGGACCTGAAGGTCGAAGGTTCGAGTCCTTTCGGGCACGCCATTCCTCCCCTTCGCACCGATTCGGGCCGCGGCCGCGTCCGTCTGAAGCGCCGCGGTTCCGCTACCGTCCGCCAATGCCTGAGGCGCCTCCCTCCGTAGGCCGAACCCTGGCGACCGCACTGCCCGCGGCGCTGGCCATCGCCGTCTTCGGAGTGATCTTCGGCGCATCGGCCACCGCGGTGATCGGCCCTGGCCTGACCCTTGTTATGTCGCTGGTCGTCTTTTCCGGCGCCACCCAGTTCGCAACCCTTGCCCTTGTGGTGGCCGGGGCGGCGGCGCCGGCGCTGCTGGCCACGGCCGCCATCCTCAACGTCCGGCACCTGGTGATGGGCGCCGTCCTGCGGCCGATCCTCGGCTCGTCCCGCCTCCGCCGCGGGCTGCTCGCCTGGTTCATGCTCGACGAGACATTCGGCTTCACCATCGTGGCAGCCGACGGACGCACAGCCGGCCCAGACCGAGAGGCCGTCGCCGAGCGCACCCTCTTCGTCAGCGGCATGCTGTGCTACCTCGCCTGGGTGTCCGGGACGCTGCTCGGCATTGCCGGCGCCGGCGTGCGGGGCGTGGAGGGCGTGGCCGCGGCGCTGTTCCCGGTGCTGTTCGTTGGCCTGGCCGCGCTCACCGCCCGCACCACAAGCCTGGCGGTGCGCGCCGCGGCGGCCGCTGGGCTGACGGCGGTCGTGTGCTTTGCCGCTCCCGACTGGCGCGCCCTCGCCCCGGCAGTGGCTGGTCTGCTGGTGGCGCTGCCAGGGGATCCACGGCCACGGCCGCACCCCTCGGACGCCGCATGAGCCTGCTCACCGTCCTCGCCCTGGCGGCCATCACCTACGGCAGCCGGCTGGGCGCCATGGTCCTGCTGCCGAAGCCGTCACCGCGCATCGAGACCGTGCTGGCCCGCGTGCCGGCCGCGATCTTCGCCAGCCTGGCGACCCTGTCGCTCATCTCACCGGAGCGGCAAGTTGCTGACGTGCCGGTCCTGGTTGCGACGCTCGCCGCCGTGATAGCGGCGCCCCGGAGATCCTTCGCGCTCTGCCTGGCGGCGGGCATCGCGGGCTACCTGCTCTCGGTGGTCGTCGGCCTCTGAAGCGCGGCAGGCGATGGCTCGAGCTCCAGCCGCTCCCCCAGGTCAGGAGCCGATGGCACCGGCCATCACCGGGTCACTCGTCGGCGCGGTGACCCGCTCGGCCTCGACGGTGACTGCGAAGGTCTCGAAACCAGCCAGGTCCCGATCAACCGGCACCACGGCCAACGCATCGGCGCCGGGCCGGAAGGTGCCCACATCCACCGGGCCTTCGGCGCCGATGAGCCACAGCTCGTACAACCGATCGGCCGGCAGCTCGGCTAGGTCGGTGACCACGAACGTCGCGCCGCCGCCTGGGGTGTCGACCACGTAGCCGCGGCCGGCGTTGCCGTCCACCCGGAACGCTGCCTCTCCGTCGGAGATCGCATCCGCCACGGCGCGCAGGGCGCGGTCACGGTCACCCAGCTGCCCGGCCAGCGAGGCGCTGACCACGGCCAGCACCACGGCCGCCGCCATGCCGGCCAGCGCCATCGGCCGTGCCAGGCGGGGAGACAGCCAGTCGAGCCAGCCGCGCCGCGCCCGAGCCTCGGCCGCCGGCCGGGTGGGCGCCAACGCCTGCCGCGGCAGCGCATCGACCGAGGCCATCAGCCGGTCGCGCAGCGCGGCGCTGGGCTGGATGGGATCCAGGCCGGCCGCCAGGGCAGCATCGGCTCCGATGAGGGAGCGAAGCTCGGCGTGCGGCTCGGGGCAGGTAGAAAGGTGCTCGCGCGCCGCGCGAGCCTCGTCAGCGTCCACGGCGCCCAGCGCCAGCGCGCCGGCTAGCTCGTCCACGTCCGGGCAGGAGTAGCGAAGCGGAGTCATCGGTCCATGCCTTCCGCGCGCACCGCCTCGGGCTGGACCGACAGGGGAGCGGCATCGGTCAGGCTCAGGCTTTCGCGGAGCTTGGCCAGTGCCAGCCGCAGGCGCCCGTTGGCCGTCCCCTGCGGCACCCCGGTGAGCTGGGCGATCTCGCGGTAGGTGCGGCCGCCGAAGTACGCCAGCTCCACCGCCTCGCGCTGCTCGACGGGCAGCGCCTCCAGCGCACGGCGCACCTCGATGGCGGAGCGGTGGGCGACGGCGGCCTCCCAGGTGGGATTGGGGCCGGAGCGCAGCAGCGACTGCTCATCGGCCGCGCCGACCTCCAAGCTGGGGCGGGTGCCGCGCAGCCGGTCGATCGCGCGGTTGCGGACGATGGTCAGCAGCCACGCGCGCAGGCTGCCGCGCGTCGGATCGAAGCCTTCGATCTTCTGCCATACCGTCACGTACGCATCGTGCACCAGGTCCTCCGCCAGCTCCCGGTCCGCCACGACGCGCACAGCGACCGCCATCGCGACCGAGGCATAGCGGTCGTACAGCTCGCCGAGCGCGTCGCGGTCGCCGGACCGGAGTCGTTCTGCCAGGAACGCGTCGGTAGATTGCTGAGCGGTATCGGTCATGGATGGGGCTCGCAAGCATCGACGGTCGCTCCCGCAATGGGAACGAAGGACGCCGGCCCGCGTATCACGTCACGCATCGTGGACCACGCATCATGGCGCATCAGATCCAGCACCAGCCCGCCGGTGGCGGGCCGTCGCTGACCTCGTCGTCGGGAAGCTGCAGCGTGGGGGCGCCGGGCCGCTCGCAGTCGGCCAGCCACATCCGCGAGCGCCAGCCGTCCGGATCCAGCGGCAGGGCCGCCAGCACCGGCAGGAAGAAGGCGAACAGCGCGATCAGCGCCACGCCCAGGGCTGCCGCCGCCACGCGCGCCACCACCCAGCGCCACGCCCATGCCAGCAGCACGCCGGTCGCCCCGTAGAGGAACGGGAGGGTGGGCAGGATGTACCACAGGAAGACCTGGCTGCGGTCGCCCTGCAGCGCCAGCCAGGGCAGGTAGGTCGCCAGCGCGGCGACGATCAGCGGGGCGGCGGCGCCCCGCACCCGCCAGCCGCTGCGAGCCCACAGCACCGCCATGAGCAGCAGCGCTCCGACGCCCAGCGCCCAGGCCAGCGGGCTGCCCATCGCCAGGATCTCCCGATAGCCGTCGCTGGCGTCGAACGAGTACGCCACCGGCCGCTTCAGGAGCAGCCAGCTCCACGGCGGCGACTGGTAGGGATGGTCGCCCTCCAGCGTGGTGTGGAAGGTGAGCATCGCCTGCTGGTGATCCCAGATCCCACGCCAATAGGTGCCCTCCTGCCATGGCAGGCCGATGACCTCGCCCGGCATCCGCCCGATGTACGCCGCCACATAGACGAGCACCGGCACCAGGCCCAGCAGCACCACCGTGCGGAGCCCCTCGGATCGCACGGCCAGCCACGCGGCGCGGGCCCAGCTGCGGCGCGGCTGGCCCTCGTCTGCGACGCGCCAGCGGGCAATCTCCCAGGCGACGGTGAGCGGGATGACGGCCAGCGCCACGTAGGCGCCGGACCACTTCACGGCCACCGCCGCGCCCAGCGCCATGCCGGCCAGCAGCCGCCACCGACGGTGCAGGGTCAGCGCGGACAGCACGCCGGCCGGGCGGCTCCACGGCGCGCCCGGGGCGCGGTCGCGGTCGAGCACCGCGAACAGCACTGCGGCGATGACGAACAGGGTGACGAACACGTCCAGCATCCCGACCCGCGACTGCACGAGGTGCAGGAAGTCGCCGGCCAGCAGCGCGGCCGCGGCGAAGGCGCCCACCGTGGCCACCCTGGGTGACGCGCGGCGCAGCAGCTGCCGCACCAGCAGATAAAGCAACCCCACCGACACGATGCCCGCAATGGCCGCCGCGATGCGCCAGCCCACCTCGTCGTAGCCCAGGACCTTGATGCCGGCGCCCACCAGCCAGTTGCCGAGCGGCGGATGGGCGCGGCTGGCCAGCTCGTCGATGCCGCATTCGGCGGTGCCGATCACGTAGCGGCAGGCGTTGCGCGCGTAGAAGATCTCGTCGAAGACAAAGCCCAGCGGCCGGTTCAGCGCGGGCAGCCGGACGAGCGCCGCGGCCGCCATGACGAGGGCCAGGGCGCCCCAGTCAAGCCGCGTCCAGCTGCGCCGCTCGGTCCCCGCGTCCTCCACGCCCGTCCTCCAGTGGCCGGCTCATCCTACCCAGCGCCGCAACAGCCATCCGTGGGGCCTGAGCGTGGCGTGAGAGTGATGCGCGGCACGATCCCCCGCGTATTCAGTCAAAACAGGCGCCGGGGCCTTGCGCCGTCGTGCTATCACAGGCGGTGGCGACACGGTGTCGCCGGCCGCGACCATAGGAGGAATCGTGCTGATGGGTCTCAACCGTCTCGTCGCAGCGATCTTCGGAGTCGTCTACCTGGCTGCCGGCATTGCCGGTTTCGTGACCGGCAGCGATCTGCTGTTCGGCCTCTTCCCGGTCAACGCGGTGCACAACGTTGTTCACGTGGTGCTGGGTGCCATCCTGCTGTGGGGGATGATGAGCACCGCCAACGCCGTGATGGCCAATCGCTGGGTCGGAGTTCTCCTGCTCGTGCTGGGCGTGCTGGGGATCTTCGTCGACAACCCGTTGAACCTGGTGCCGATCGGCGGCAACGACATCTGGCTGCACCTGGCCTCGGGCGCAATCCTGGCCGGCGTCAGCTTCATGAGCGAGCGGGAGATGGCAACCGCCTGACCCGCGGCCAGCTCGGCAACCATGAAGCCCGGCCGTCATGGCCGGGCTTCCGCCAGTCAGCCGGGCTTCCGCAAGTCAGCCGGGCTTCCGCCAGTCAGCCGGGCTTCCGCCAGTCAGTCGAGATAGCCGCCTATGCGACCGGCGTGGATGCGCGCCATCTCCTGCCGACAGCTCAAGGTGTGCTGGCGCACCGGATCGCCCAGCCATACCAGGAAGCGATAGTCGTCTGATATCTCGGCCAGCCGGCTGCGCGCATACGCGTCCTCCGGGTGAAGCCAGGCATCGCCGGGCTGCAGGCCGTGGTTCGGCACCCACTGGAAGCCGAGCCGCTGGATGCCGCAGCCGGCGACCACGGTCCAGGCGCCCTCCCACGAGCTGCGGGCGCGGACGATGTCCCAGCCCGGCAGACGCTTCTCGACGCTGGCCAGCACCTCAGCCCGAACGGTGTTCTGCACGGTGGGCATGGGTGCCAGCAGCGCCACGCCAAAGACGGCGCCCAGCAGCGCGACGGCGGCAGCTGTACGCAGCCGGCCGCCGCCGGGTGATGGGTGAACGTTGGTGCTGGTCATGGGATATCGAAGCCAGGGTCGGAAGCAGGATCTGTGCCGGGCCTCTGCTAGACTCCGGCGACGCGAATTGCGTTCCAGCGCATCCGGTGGGGATCGATGAACTACGAGCTCTTCATGGCCGAGGCGATCGCCGAAGCCCGCCGGGGCGGAGAAGAGGGCGAGGCTCCGGTCGGAGCCGTCGCCGTCCTGGATGATGCCATGATCGCGCGCGACCATGACCGGATGCGGCTGGAGCGCGACCCGACTGCCCACGCGGTTCTGCTGACCCTGCAGGCCGCCGCCCGCAAGCTCGAGACGCGCCGCCTGTCGGAGGTGACGATCTTCACCACCCACGAGCCCTGCCCCATGTGCGTCGGAGCCCTGGTCGAGGCGCAGGTCCACGCCCTGGTCTACGCCGTGCCGGACGACCGCAAGGGCGCGGCCGGCAGCGTGGTCCAGCTGGCCCGCGATCGCGCCTTGCCGCACCAGTTGTCCGTTGTCTCGGGCGTTCGCGAGGCAGAGGCCCGCCGCCTGGCGGAGGAAGCGCCGGCCAGCGCCTGACCAGTGCCGCACGGCCGGGTGGCTGCGGCGGCATCGGTCCAGACCTCTGGTAGACTCGCCCGCGGAGAGGTGTCCGAGTGGTTTAAGGTGCCGCTCTCGAAAAGCGGTGTGCGATGAGCACCGTGGGTTCGAATCCCACCCTCTCCGCCACCACCCACCGGCCAGCCTCCCGTGATTGCCGCGTCCGCGGAGAGGTCGCCTAGAGGCCTATGGCGCCGCACTGGAAATGCGGTTCGGGGCAACCCGTCGGGGGTTCGAATCCCCCCCTCTCCGCCACTCCGCCAGCACTCTGCTACCATCGCGCCCGGTCGTGCTAGGCGGGGAACTAGCGGTGCCCTGTACCCGCAATCCGCTACAGCGGGGCTGAATCCCCGGTCGAGGCCGACGTGCCTCCGCCTCCCACGAGATCGACCGACGTCGAGAGTCGGGTCCCACGCAGCGAGGGTCCGTGAACCCCGTCAGGTCCGGAAGGAAGCAGCGGTAAGCGACCGCCTTCGGGTGCCGTGGGGCGACCTGGCTGGAGCCGGACGATCCTCGCGTGTGCGGAAGCTGTCGTTCGACATCGGGTGCACGACCGATCCACATTTCACCCGGCGCTCCCGGCGGATTTGACCGCCGGGTCCGGCATGACTGCCGGGTGATGAGAATGACCGGATCACGCTGAAACCTGCTGCATTCATGACTGGCGGTCATGAACGTGACGCCTTTTCGGGCGATCTGGTCATTCCTATTACAGGGCAGTCATACGTCGGTCGTCTGGAAGGCAGACGGCTGGCCGAAATGGCTAGCCCTGATCGGTGTACGGTTGTCCGAACCATGTCGACTTTGATGCCCACCGAGCCCGAAACGGAGCCCGTGGCCGCCCAAGCGCCCGACCCACCGGACCAGCACCGCGCCCTGTACCGCCGCTGGCGGGCGCAGCGCTTCGGCGAGGTGCTGGGCCAGGACCCCATCGTCGCCACCCTGCGCCGGGCGGTCGCCTCGGATCGGACCGCACATGCGTACTTGTTCGTTGGCCCGCGGGGCACCGGCAAGACCTCCACCGCCCGCATCCTGGCCAAGGCCATCAACTGTACCAACCGCGACCCCGAGGGCGAGCCGTGCGACACTTGCGCGGCCTGCGCCGCTATCCGTGAAGGGCGGGCGCTGGACGTCATCGAGATCGACGCCGCCAGCCACGGGCTGGTGGAGGATGCCCGCGACCTGGTGATGCGGGCGCTGACCGCGCCGGCCGAGCTGCGACGCCGGGTGTACATCATCGACGAGGTCCACATGCTCAGCGCACACGCCTTCAACGCGCTGCTGAAGATGGTCGAGGAGCCGCCCGACCATGTAGTCTTCATCCTGGCCACCACCGACACGCACAAGGTGCCGGCAACCATCATCAGCCGCACCCAGCGCTTCGATTTTCGTCGCCTCCCGGCCGATGCCATCGTCGGCAAGCTGACCCGCATCACCAGCGCCGAAGGCGCGGAGGCCGATGCGGATGCCCTGGAGCTGATTGCGCGCCTGGCCGATGGCGGGATGCGCGACGCCGAGTCGCTGCTGGACCAGGTGCTGGCCTACGCCGGCGATCAGGTCACCGCCGAAGCCGTCCGCGAAGCCGTCGGCCTGGCCGATGACGAGGCAATCGCCGCCCTGCTGGCCGCCTACCTCGCCGGCGACGCGCCGGCCGCCTTGGACCGTATCGAGAGCCTGGCCGATGGCGGACGCGACATGGCCCAGGTGGCGGCACAGGCGGAGGTGGCCGCGCGGCGTCAGTTGCTTGCCTCGGCAGGCGATCCGTTGACGGCACGCCGTCTGGCGCTGATCCTCCGCACCCTGGCCGAGGCCGCGGCCGCCGGCGCCCGGGAGGGGCGCTCGCGGCTGGCGATGGAGCTGCTGGCCGTCGAGCCACTGCCCGGCGAGGTAGCGGCCGATCCCAAGCCCATTCCCGTCGCGCTGCCCGCGGTCGAGGCCGTCCCTGCCAAGCCCGTGGCCAAGCCGGTCGCTAAGCCGGAAGTTGCGCCGCCACCCGCGCCGAAGCCGGAAGCTGCGCCGCCACCCGCGCCGAAGGCGGAAGCCGAACCGGTGGCCACAAGCCTGCCGCCGAGGGCTGCCCCGGCGCCGCTCCCCGAGGACGTCGCCGCGGTGCGCGGCCGCTGGGCGGAGGTCGTAGCCCAGGCCCCACCGGCCATCAAGCCGCTGCTCAGCGAGTGCCGGCCGGTGGGCATCGACGGCGCCCGACTGACGCTGGCATTCCCCGAGGAGCGTGGCTTCATGCGCGAGAAGGCGCGGACGCGGTCGGCCGCCATCGAGCAGCTGCTGGGCAGCGTGCTGGGCGGCAACTGGGCCGTCGACTGCGTGGCCAGCAACGTGGAGCTCGAGCCGCTAACCGTCCAGCAGGCCGTGGCTGCCGACCCGGCGGATGCCGAAGGGCAGGCACTGCTGGATGGCGTGCTGCGCATCACCGGCGGAGAACTGATCGACGCCCCCGAGGTCCGCTGACAACCCCCGCATGGAGATCCGTTTGTGAACATCGGCCAGATCGCGAAGATGGCGCAGCAAATGCAGGCGCAGATGGCGCAGGTCCAGGAGGAGCTGCGCGACACGACCCTGGAGGCAACCGCCGGCGGCGGCGCCGTGCGCGTGGTCATCAGCGGCGCACAGGAGATCCGCGCCATCGAGATCGATCCGTCGGCCGTCGACCCCGATGAGGTCGACATGCTGCAGGACCTGGTGCTCACCGCGGTGAACGACGCGATCGCGCGCAGCAAGGAGCTGGAGCGCGAGCGGATGGCAAGCGTGGCCGGCGGCCTGGGCCTGCCGGGCATGCCCGGTTTGGGCGGCTCCCTCCCCGGCCTGCGCTGAGCGCGTGACCGGACTCATCGCGCCGGTCGCGCGGCTGATCGACGAGCTCAGCCGCCTGCCGGGCGTCGGCCGCAAGACCGCACAACGCCTGGCTTACCACGTCCTCCGCGCGCCCGCCGACGAGGCGCGATCGCTGGCCGATGCGCTGATCGCCGTCAAGGAGCAGGTGGCCTACTGCAGCGTGTGCTGCAACATCACCGACGCCGGCGTCGATCCCTGCGCCATCTGCTCCGACCCGCGCCGCGACGCGTCACGCATCTGTGTCGTGGAGGAGCCGCTCGACGTGCTGGCCATCGAGCGCACCGGCGAGTTCCGCGGCCGCTATCACGTGCTGCACGGCGCCATCAGCCCCATCGACGGTATCGGTCCTGAACGGATCAAGGCGCGCGAGCTCATCGAGCGCGCTGCCGCTGGAGGCATCGGCGAAGTCATCCTGGCCACCAACCCGAACCTGGAGGGAGAGGCCACGGCGATGTACCTGGCCGACCTCCTCCAGCGCCACGTCCCGGTGGTGAGCCGCATCGCCCGTGGGCTGCCGGTCGGCGGCGACCTTGAGTACGCCGATGACGTGACCCTGATCCGCTCCTTGCAGGGCCGCCGCGAGGTGGAGCGCAGCGGCTAGGCCACCTGGCCTAGCGCAGGGCCGCCTCGATCTCGTCCAGGTGCTCACCGCGATGCTCGCCGCGGGCCGGGCTGATGGGGCTCTCCGGATCCCCGGGCCACAGGCGGTTGAGGGGCAGGGTTGCCGCGCGAGCGTCCGCTTCCTCGGCCATGCGCATGGCAAGCTCGGCCGCTGCCCGCGGGGCGATGGCATGGATGATCGGCCGGGTCGAGTCGTTCAGCCAGTCGCCGTCCGGCTCCTGGTCGGCATCGACCCACGGCTCGTTGCGGTCGATCTTCTCGGCCAGGGTCAGGAAGCGGCTGTCCCAGTAGGCCATGTGCCCCAGCACGCCGGCCACCGTCCAGTACTCGTTCACCGCGGCGCTCAGCGCCGTGTCGTCCGAGCTCTCCACCAGTGCGCGAAGGCGCTCGCGCTGCCGGTCGTTGTTCTCGACGTAATTGCGCTCATCGGTCATCACCTGGCAGCTCCTTCTGGGTTGCGCCCCGTCGGGCAACATATGACTGGGCTGTGATGGGAACGACCAGATTGGTCGAAAACCTGCCATGTTCATGACCCTGGGTGATGAATACGGCCGATTCCAGGCAGAACTGGTCAATGCCATAACCCGCCAGCAATATTCGTATGAGCCGAGGTCTGCTCGCCTCGGGGATTGACCGTACCTGCCGTTCGGTCAGATCCTGTCCACATCATCGGACAAGCGGGCCCGGCAGGGCGGCACGCTCGCTTGACGCTCCTCGGCCGGGCGCGTAATATCCATCTTCGCGCCGGCGCTTTCGCCGGTCGGTGACGCACGAACGGCGGCCATTCCCGGTCGCGCAGCGTGGCACCGCGAGACCCTTCATGTGGAGGCCTCGAATCGAACGAAGCCGATCTCGATCGGCGCACGTGGCTTAACAGCTGAAGAGTGACAGGAACCCACACGAGTCAGCGGGACCAAGTCTGAACTTGAACGGTGGTGGAGCCTTCGGGCAAGACCACTGTTTTGTTTGTTCGGAGAGTTTGATCCTGGCTCAGGACAAACGCTG
>DATBIY010000021.1:0-53688 GCA_036556695.1 Candidatus Limnocylindria bacterium | reverse complement strand
GACCTGGAGCTGGTCGACGCGCGGACGCTGGACCGGAGCACCCAGGTGCTGACCTACGTACCGAAGGTGCTCTCCGCCGAGGCGGGTGGAGCCGGCTAGACCTCGGCAGCGGTCTCCAGCAGACCCACCGCGGACGCCACGCCCTTTTCCGCCGCCAGCATCGCGCCCAGCGCGGCGGCGGCTTGTCGCATCTCCTCGGACGTGGCCTCACGGACGCGGCTCGCCACTTCAGCGGCACTCACCTTGGCGACCGGCAGCGGCTCCGGCGCCACGCCCAGCGCGTGCAGGCGCGCCGCCCAGAACGGCTGGTCGCCGACGTGCGGCACCACCGCGCTCGGGATCCCGGCCGCGGCCGCGGCGTGGGCGGTGCCCGCTCCACCATGATGGATGACGGCCGCCGCGCGGCCGAACAGCGCCCGGTGGTCGGCTGGGCCAATCCGCAGCACGCCGTCCGCCGACTCCGCTTCAACCTCCGTGCCCGGATCCTGCAGGACCAGCCGCCGACCGGCCTGCCGCATGCCCTCCAGCACGGCCATTTCGAGCGCGGCGCGGTCGGCCACCGCCATCGACCCGAAGGTGGCCACCACCGGTGGCTCGCCGGCATCAAGGAAGGACAGCAGCGTCGACGGCAAGGGTTCGGGCTCGCCGCCCCGCAGCCAGGCACCGGTGAAGTGGCTGGACGGTGCCAGGTCCGGTGGCGGGGGAGCGATCGACGGCGAGACCGCCACCAGGTGCAGGCGCTGCGAGCGGGCGCGGAACATGGTCACCGCCTCGGCCGACGGGCTGCCGGCCTCCAGCAGCGCCTGGCGCAGCGGGCCGTCCTGGCGTCGCAGCATGCCGTCGAGCATCCGCCACGCCAGCCGGTTGAACGGACCCATGCGTGGCATGCCGGCCGGCGGCGCGGACAAGGTGGGCAGCAGCACCGGGTCGAAGACTGCCGTGACCCAGCGCAGCCCGGCATCCCGGGCAGCGGCCTCGGCCAGGGTATGAATGCCGTGCAGCAGGACCAGGTCGTGGCCGACCAATGCCTCGCGCAGCGCGGCGTGGTGAGCGGCCGCATCGCGCAGGTGGAAGTCGCGCAGCACGGCCACCTGGGCGAGCGGCGAGCCAGCGGCGGCCGCTCGCGCGGCGGTATCGGCGATGTCGTCCCAGCTGGTGGTTGGCCCGGCCGCAACGAATCGAGCGCCGGCGCGCTCGAAGGCGCCCCGGTGCAGCTCCCAGGAGACGGCAGTGACCTCGTGCCCGGCAATCCGCAGGCCCTCGACCAGGGCGGTGAACGGCACCACGTCGCCGGTCGTCCCGACGGTGGCAATCGCGATCCGCATCGGCTCCGGCGCCCTTACTGGCCGCTGATGTCGCGCGGCGCCATGCGCGGGCCGCGGCGCTCCGGCCAGATGCCGGAGACCTCCAGCAGGCGCTGCACCCGGCCACGTTGGCCGCGATACGGCTCCAGCAGCTCGAGCATGCGGGCGTCATCGGCCCTGCGCTCGCCGGCCAGCGCCCAGGCCACCACGCTGGGGATGTGGTAGTCGCCCACACTGACGGCATCGGCGTCGCCATAGGCCACGCGCAGCACCTCGGCCGTGGTCCATGGACCGATACCCGGCAGGGACTCCAGCATCCTCCGCACATCGCCGGCTGGCCTGCCCTCCAGCCGTGGGGCCAGCTCCGCCGCGTGGCGAATGATGTCCGCGCGGCGTCGCTCCAGGCCGAAGCGGTGGAAGGCGAAGTACGGCAGCCGGGCCAGGACCGATGGCTCCGGCGGCAGCCGAAGTCGCCCGGGCCCCGGCGCGTCGGTGCCGTACGCGCGGACGATGCCCTGGAAGGCGGCCCGCGCCTCGCGACCGGTGACCTTCTGCTCGCAGATCGCCGGCAGCAGCGCCTCCCAGGGCCGGCCGGTGCGGGGCAGGCGCAGGCCCGGATTGCGCCGCGCGACCTCGCGGAGCAGCGGGTGCCAGCCGGTCATGTCGGGACGCTCGTCATCGGCGCCCACCAGCGCGCCCGCCTGCGAAGCCGCCCAGTCGGCGCCCGGCCCCCATGCCGTCGCCGATACGCCGCCCTCGACCTGCACCACTCGCAGCGTCGCCGGTCCGAAGGGGGTCAGACTGGCTCGCCAGGCCTCGCCGCGGCCGATGCGGATGGTCCGATCACCGGTCCCGTGCGCCACCGGCCAGAGGGTCGCGGCGAGGTCGAGCGGCTCGACCAGCACGAAGGCCGTGGCGTCCGGGCGGAGCTGTGGCGCGGCCGCGGTCATGCGGTAGCCTGGCCCATCGACAGCACCAGCGGCGTGGCCGAGCGTTGAGCCGCCTGGAAGGCGGCTTTGTCGCGCATGCCGCGATAGCCCTCGGCCACCAGCAGCTGTCCGACGATGGCGTTCAGCGGACCCGCTGGCCCGGCGACCACCACGTGATCCGGCGCGTACTCGCGCAGCGTCACGCGCAGGGCAGTTGCGAAGTCGAATGGCTCCACCAAGAGCGCGCCGAGCGAGTAGTGGCGCAGCGCCGCCGGGTCGGTCGACCACGGCGACCAGCGCGCTCCGCGGCCGTCCACCAGCGGCACGCGCGGAGCCTGCCAGCGCAGCGACAGCCGATCCCCGGCCGCCTCGGCAACGTCCTCGGCCAGCGGCGAATGATCAGGTCCCTGCAGCGCCAGGCGCAGCGGGAAGCGACGCTCGCCGTGCCGGACGGCCGGCAGGCGCTCGAGCAGCATCGCCACACCTTGTGCGTCGCCGGCCAACACCTGGTAGCTGCCGAAATCGATGCTGCGATACGTCCCTCCGGCGCCGCCGGAGCCGTTGGCCAGCGCTTCGACGACGGCTGCCTGTTGGTCCGCGGCGGGACGCCAGCCGGCGTCCGTCACCGGATAGAGGACCTGGCCTCCGCCCCTGGTCGCGGCAAGCTGCTCGCCGAGTAGGGCCACTTCCTGCAGCGCGCGGAAGGCATCGGCCAGCGGAAGGGCGCCGGCGACTGCCAGCGCGGTGTACCAGCCGATGGAGCTGCCGGTGATGGCCACCAGCTCGACGTCGTCCTCGGCGCGCTCGCCGTCGAGCAGCGCCCGCACGAAGAGCGCCGCGGCCGCGTTGGCGGGCCGCAGGTGGCGTGCCGGGTCGAAGGCCGCGCGGTCCAGCTCCGCCAGGGGATCGAGCCCGTATTCCAGGCGCATGGCGTCGATGGCATCGATCAGCGGATGGCTGGCGGGCAGCGACCCCGGTGGCACGACGCCCGTGGCGCCGCCGGCGTGGCAGACCAGGATGGCCCGCGGCCGCGCGGTCATGGCCGCGCCACCGCGCCTTCGCCGACCAGCGCCAGCGCGCCGTCGACGATCTGCCTGGTGCTGACCAGGACGGCGGCCGTGGCCGGACCCAGTGGCACGAATGAATCCACCGCCCGCACGCTGGCCAGCGAGGCTGCGGCTCCCGACTCGGCCAGGTCGGCAACGATCGCGTCGGCCACGCCGCCACCGGTCGCGCGGCACTCGTCCACGACCAGGACGGCCGGCACGTGGCCGGCGTGCTGCCGCAGTGCCTCGGTCGGCAGCGGGTTCAGCCAGCGCAGGTCCATGACCCGGGCGCGCACGCCGTGCTGCTGCAGCAGCTGGCGCTGGGCCTGCAGCGACAGGCGCAGCCCGTTGGCGTAGCTGACGAGCAGCACGTCGGCTTCGTGAGAGTCATCGGCTTCGTACAGGCCCGGCTCGCCGGGCAGCAGGTGCGATGGGGGTGGCGGATAGTCGGTCAGCCAGCCGCCGTCGCCATCGTCGTGCAGGTCCTTCTCGTGGTAGAGGGCGATGGGCTCGATGAAGGCAACCACCCGCCCGTCCTCGGCCGCTATGGCCACGCAGCCGCGCAGCATGCGTGCCGCATCGTCGCCACGTGACGGGACGGCCAGCAGCAGGCCGGGGATGTCGCGCAGCGCGCCGATGCTGTTGTCGTTGTGGAAGTGCCCGCCGAAGCCCTTCTGGTAGGCCAGGCCCGGCAGGCGCACGACCATGGGGTTGCGGAACTGGCCTGAGGAGAAGAACTGGAGCGTGGCGGCCTCGCCGCGGATCTGATCCAGCGCGTTGTGCAGGTAGGCCAGGTACTGGATCTCGGGCACCGGCAGCAGGCCGATGTGCCCCGCCCCCTGGGCGATGCCCAGGATCGAGGTCTCGTCTAGCAGCGTGTCGAACACCCGCCCCATCCCGAAGCGGCGCTGCAGGCCGTTCGTCACGTTGTAGACGCCGCCCTTGCGGCCGACGTCCTCGCCGAACAGGATCAGCTCCGGGCGGCGCGCCAGCTCATCGGCCAGCGAGGCGTTCAGGTTGCCGGCCAGCGTGCGGGCGTTGGGGTTCGTCGCCTCCTCCGGCAGGCCGCCCAGCGCTTCCTCCCGCTCCTCGCGGGCCAGCACCGGCCGGCTGGCGCGTTCGGCGACGCGGGAGGGGTGGTACGGCGCCAGCGGCGCGGTCACCTGGGCGGTGGTGGTCAGTCGCGCCCGCGTTGTCGCCTCTTCGGCGGCGGCCATCACCCGCTCCCGGGTGGCGTCCACCAGCTCTCGCAGCATGGCCGGCGTGGCTGCGCCGGACTCGACCATGCGGCGGGCGTTGCGCAGCAGCGGATCCTCCGCCTCGACGGCGGCGATCTCGGCTGGGGAGCGGTAGGCATGCTCCGCATCGCTGCCGGCATGTCCCCACAGCCGAACGGTTCGCAGGTGCAGGAAGGCCGGCTGCCTGGCGGTCCGCGCGTGACGGATGGCCTCCGCCGATTTCTCCCAGACGTCGTCCAGCTCGCCCGCGGCCTGCACGTAGCGCAGGTGCGGCTGGCTGCCGAAGGTATCGGCGATCCAGCCCTCGGGTGTCGGCACGCTGATGCCAGTGCCGTTGTCCTCACACACGAACAGGATCGGCATGGGCAGGCCGATGCGCACCGCGTAGCGCGCCGTGTTGATCGCCGCCAGGGCGCTGGCATGGTTGGCCGATGCGTCGCCGAACGAGCAGACGACCACGCTGTCCGCCGGCAGCTCGCCGTCCACCCCCAGACGCCGGGCACGGGCCAGGCTGAACGCCAGCCCCACCGCCTTCGGCAGGTGGCTGGCGATGGTCGAGGTCTGGGGCGGGATCCACAACGGCCGGCTGCCCCACACCTTGTGCCGGCCCCCGGCGATGGGCTCGTCGCTGCTGGCCACCACGCCCAGCAGCGTGTCGAACACGGGCGTGCTGCCCGGCAGCTGCCGTGCGCGGGCCATGAAGAAGCCGCCGGAGCGGTAGTGCAGGAATGCCGGGTCGTTGATGCGCAGCTGGGCGCCGAGCACGGCGTTGTTCTCGTGGCCGGCAGAGCTGATCGTGTAGAAGCTGCGGTTGCTCTTCTTCAGTTCGCGGGCCGCCACGTCCACCGCGCGCGAGGCGACCTGGTCCTCGAAGAGCTGCATTGCCATCCGGGCAGTGAGCGTCGAGCCGCCGCGGAGCGGCGAATCCGCTGGCAGCGGCGCAACGTCAGCCGGGGCGTCGGCGAGGTAGGCGTCGAGGGCGGCCTCGACGATCGGGACACGATCGAAGGTCATGCTCGAGTGGCTGGCGGGTGGGTCGGCGAGGCGAATGATACGCGGCCCGCGGGCGTCGGCCGGCGGGCGTCGAACGGGGCCCGATAAGCGGATGGTAAGCAGCCGGTAAGACCGTTCGGGGTTTCCTCGTGTGGTGCGCCGTTCGGCGCGCGTCAGCAGGAGGGCATCAACGCCATGACACCCGCGCACGCCCTTGAGAGGGCAGCTTCGACCGGAGGCGGCTGGCCGTTCTGAGCAGGTCCTCCTGGTGCTCGGGTCTGGCCTCAACCCAGGGAGATGAGCGCCACGCCGGCAACTGCCAGACCTACCGCCAGCAGGCCAAGCGACGGCAGCGATTCGCGCAGGATCAGGCGCGCCAGCAGCATGGTGATGACCGGGTAGAGGCCGGTCAGCGCCGCGGCCACACCGACCGGGATTGTGGCGCGCGACTCGACGAAGGCGGCGCTGCCGGCCACGTCCAGCGCGCCCGCCAGCAGCATGACCGGCCACATCGCGCCGACGCCGGAGTACTGGCGGCCGGCCAGCGCCAGGCCGCCCATCAGCACCGTCGATGACGCGCGGCTGGCCACCAGCGCCCAGGCACGCTCCTCGCCGGCCGCCAGGTCGAGCAGCACGAACCACAGGCCGAAGAACAGGGCAGCGGCCAAGCCCAGCATCACCGCCTGGGGCCGTACCCCCATGCGCGTCGCGCCACTGGCCGCACCGATCGCCGCGAGCACCACCAGCACGCCCAGCCACTGCAGCGGTGCCACTGCCGACCGCCCGATGGCCCACCCCACGACCAGCGGCAGCACCACCGAGCCGACGCCGGAGAGCCCGGTGACAATGCCCATGGAGCCCATGGCCAGCCCGCGGTACAGGGCCAGCAGGCCGACGCCGCTGAGCGCGCCGGCCGCCGCCGCCAGGGCCAGCGACCCGGGCTCTGGCACCGCCGGTCGGGCGACGGCCACGAAGACCAGCAGTAGGACCAATCCCACCGCATGGGCGACGGCGACGACCGTCAGGCCGGCCACTCGCCGCGACGCGAATCCGCCGGCGAAGTCGCCGCCGCCGAACGCCGCGGCCCCTGCAAGGCCGAAGAAGACGCCTGGCTCCATGGGAAAAGGCTACCGGCCGCATGCGGTTTCCGTCGGCGGCACACGGTGTGGTTGCGGATATCGTCGCTCGGGCGCGGCAGCGTTGCGGAAATCGGCTTGACACCGCCTGCCGGCCGACCGCACAGTGCGCCTCATTCCGGAGCCTTCCGAGCGGCCCGTCCATTCAGGCGCCGGTTCCGGGGAAGCCGACGAGGAGCCCGTGGGCGTCGACGCAGCCACCGCTGCCGAAACCAGCACCGCCGACATGCGCGGCACGGTCCCCGCCGTGCAGCTGGAGGGCCTGGTCAAGCGCTACGGCGAGGTGGATGCCGTGGCGGGCATAGATCTCACGGTCGCGGACGGCGAGTTCTTCTCGATGCTCGGGCCATCCGGATCCGGCAAGACCACCACCCTGCGCATGATCGCGGGCTTCGAGCAGCCGACAGCCGGTCGGGTGCTGCTCCACGGCCAGGACGTCACCGGGGTTCCGCCGTTCGACCGCGATGTCAACACCGTGTTCCAGGACTACGCCCTCTTCCCGCACATGACGGTCGGCCAGAACGTGGCCTACGGGCTGGCCGTCCGCAACGTGGCGCGCTCCGAGCAGCGCAGCCGGGTGGCGGAGGCACTGCGACAGGTCCGGCTGGAGGGATACGAGGAACGGCGCCCCGCGCAGCTGTCAGGCGGGCAGCGGCAGCGGGTTGCGCTGGCGCGGGCGCTCATCCTGCGACCTCGTGTGCTGCTCCTGGACGAGCCGCTCGGCGCCCTGGATCTCAAGCTGCGCCAGGAGATGCAGATCGAGCTGAAGGCGATCCAGGGTGAGGTCGGCATCACCTTTATCTACGTCACCCATGACCAGGATGAGGCGCTCACCATGAGCGACCGCATGGCGGTGTTCAACGAGGGCCACATCCAGCAGATCGGAACGCCGGCCGAGGTGTACGAGCACCCGGCCACCCGATTCGTGGCCAGCTTCGTCGGCACTTCGAACCTGATACGCGGCGAAGCGTCGCACGCGATCCTCGGCGAAGCGGGAACCCATGCGGTGCGACCCGAGAAGATCCGCATCGGCCGTCCGGACAGTGAGCCGGCGGCGGACGAGCAAATGGCGCGGGGCCGAGTCCGCGAGGTGATCTACCTCGGCTCGGAAACGCGTTACCTGGTCAGCCTCGACGTCGGTGGGGAGCTGGTGGTCACCCAGCAGAACCTGGAGACGTCATCGATGGAGGTGCTCACCGCCCAGGGCGAGCCGGTGGGCCTCTTCTGGAAGCGGCGGCACGTGCTGCGGCTGCCGGAGAGCAGGGGCGGGGACGGGGGCAAGGAGGAGCAAGACCCGGCATGAGAAGACTGAGAATTCCGAGTGTGCTGGCGGCACTTGCGCTGGTTGCCAGCGCCTGCAGCAGCGGTACCAGCGTGCCCAGTGGCATGGCCACCGCCCTTCCCGACGCAGAGGACGAGTTGAACCTGGTCATCTGGGTGGGCTACGCCGAGGACGGCAGCAGCGACCCGGCATACGACTGGGTCACGCCGTTCGAGCAGGAGACCGGCTGCCAGGTAAACACCACCGACGGGCGCGACTCGGCGAACATGGTGTCCCTGATGGCGACCGGCCAGTACGACGGCGTTTCGGCGTCCGGTGATGCAACGCTGCGCATGATCGCGGCGGGCACCGTCGCACCGGTCAACCTGGATCTCATCCCGAATTACGCGAACGTGTTCGAGGGGCTGAAGAACCAGCCGCACAACACGGTCGACGGCGTGAGCTACGGCGTCCCGCATGGCCGCGGGGCCAACGTGCTGATCTACAACACCGAGACCTTCACCACGCCGCCCACCAGCTGGGACGCGGTCTGGGATCCCAATTCGCCGGCAGCCGGCAAGATCAGCATCTACAACTCGTCGATCTACATCGCCGACGCGGCGCTGCGCCTCAAGACGACGCGCCCCGAGCTCGGCATCGAGGACATCTACCAGCTGAACGAAGAGCAGTTCAACGCGGCGGTCGAGCTGCTGCAGCAGCAGAACGACATCGTCGGCGAGTACTGGAACCTGGCCACCGACCAGATCACGTCGTTCGGATCGGGTGCCATGCTGGCCGGCACGACCTGGCAGTACCAGCTCAACACCATCCTGGCCGACAACCCCGACGCTCCGCTGGCGGTGACGCTGCCGGAGGAGGGCTCCACCGGCTGGTCCGACACCTGGATGCTCGCGGCGAATGCCCAGCATCCGGGCTGCATGTACCGCTGGATGAACTGGATGCTCTCGCCCGAGACCAGCGCCATGGCAACCGTCTGGTTCGGCGAGGCGCCGACCAGCCCGGCGGCATGCGAGGAGGCGGAGAAGCTGTCGCCGGGACACTGCGACACCTTCCACGCCACCGACGAGTCGTACTTCGACAAGGTCGCCTTCTGGAGCACGCCTCGCGAGGACTGCAACGACGACAAGGCCGATACCACCTGCAAGGACATCGAGGACTGGATCGCGGCCTGGACCGAGATCACGGGCGGCTGAGAACGCCTGGCTGATGCCCATCGCAGACTCCGCTTCCCCCGGGGGTCCGCCTCCGGGGGAAGCCCTTCATCCGGGGATTTCGTGACCGCGTCGGCAACGGCCAAGCCATCGGCCTTCCGCCGGCTGGCGACCTGGCTGCATGGGCGTTCGCGGCTGCAGCTGGGCCTGCTGCTGGCGAGCCCGCTGGCCTGGATCGGCCTGGCCTACATCGGCTCGCTGGTAATCCTGCTGCTGAACGCGTTCTGGAAGACCGATGCGTTCAGCGGGCGCGTGGTGCCGGTCTTCACCCTGGATGCGTTCATCCAGATCGCCAGCGACGAGGTGTACCGCACCATCGCGCTGCGCACGCTGGGCATGGCGGTGGCGGTGACCCTGACCGACGTGCTTCTGGGCTTCCCGATCGCCTACTTCATGGCCCGGATCGCATCGCGCCGGACGCGCCGCATCCTGCTGATCGCTGTGCTGCTGCCGCTGTGGGCGTCGTACCTCGTGAAGATCTACGCCTGGCGGGTGATCCTGCAGGGCAACGGGTTGCTGGACTGGCTGCTGGAGCCGTTCGGCATCAGCGGCCCGGGCCTCAACGATCTGTTGAACTCGTGGGTGGTGCTGAGCTACCTGTGGCTGCCGTACATGATCCTGCCCATCTTCGCCGGGCTGGAACGCATTCCCGAGTCGCTGCTCGAGGCGTCATCGGATCTGGGCGGCAAAGCCGGCCCCACGTTTCGCCGGGTCGTGGTGCCTCTGGTGCTGCCGGCGGTGGTCGCCGGCTCGATCTTCACCTTCTCACTGACGCTGGGCGACTACATCACGCCGACGTTCGTGTCGGGGACGAAGTTCATCGGCAACGTGATCTACGACAACTCGAGCCTGGGCAGCCTGCCGCTGGCGGCTGCCTACTCCTTCGTGCCGATCGTGATCATGGTCCTGTACCTGGGCCTGGCGCGCCGGCTCGGCGCGTTCGATTCCCTGTGAGCGGCGCATGACCGAGTCGCGCTGGGTCCGCATCGGCCTCCGGGTGATGACCGGTGTGGCGCTGGCGTTCATCTACCTGCCGCTGCTGGTGGTGACGATCTACGCCTTCAACGCCAGCCGTTCGCAGGCTTGGCCGCCGCCGGGGCTGTCCCTGCAGTGGTTCATCGAGGCTGCCGGCAACGGCCGGGTGGTGAATGCCTTCGTGACCTCGCTGCTCGCCGCGGCGGGCGCAACGGCCGTGGCGCTGGTGCTCGGCACGGCGGCCGCGCTTGGCGTGGCCCGCCACCGCTTCTTCGGGCGCGAGGTGATCTCGTTCCTGCTGGTGCTGCCGATTGCGCTGCCCGGTGTCATCACCGGCGTGGCGCTGGCCGCCACCTTCACCACGCTGCGCGTCGACTTCGGCCTGCCGACCATCATCGTGGGCCACGCCACGTTCTGCGTGGTGATCGCCTACAACAACGTGGTGGCCCGCCTGCGCCGGCTGCCGCGCTCCACGGAGGAGGCCTCCGCCGACCTTGGCGCCGACACGTGGCAGACCTTCCGTCGCGTCCTGCTGCCCGCCATGCGGACCGCGCTGCTGTCCGGCGGCCTGCTGGCGTTCGCCCTGTCGTTCGACGAGGTGATCGTCACCAACTTCACCGCCGGGCCGGGCACCGAGACGATCCCGCTGTGGATCTTCAGCGCCATCCAGCGGCCTAACGAACTGCCGGTGGTGAACGTGGTGGCCCTGGTGCTGATCGTGCTGTCGGTGGTCCCGGTGTGGCTGGCGGAGCGCCTGTCGGGCGCTGCATCGGCGGTGGTGCGGTGAGTGAGGCGCTGCCCGCCGGGCTGACGCCGCTGCGTTGGGATGGCGCCGAAGCGCCGGATGTCGCAGCGGTCACGCGGCGGCTGCGGCGCGAGGGCGTGGAACCGGACGCCTGGTCGAACGGGCCGGGCGACCGCTACGCGGTCCACGAGCACGGCTACACCAAGCTGCTGATGTGCGCGGCCGGGTCGATCACCTTCACGGTCGGCGCGGATGCTACGCCGGTGGAGCTGCATCCCGGTGACGGATTCGTCCTGCCGGCCGGGACGCCGCATGCTGCCGTGGTCGGTCCCGCCGGCTGCACCTGCCTTGAGGGTCATCGGGCGTAGCCCTTTGGTCACTGGCCATTCCCGCCGGCAGTCCCTATCCTGCCGAGGCCAGATCCGGTGCACCCGAGCCCGGGCGGCGCGGAGGGAGTCTCGATGATCACCGACCAGGTCGTTCCCCAGGAGGGCGTCCCACAGCCCGCCGGACATGCCAGCCGATGGCAGCTGGCCGTCATCGGCGCGGTGGTGGCGCTGGCCGTCGGCATCGGCCTGGTGCTGGGTTTCACCGTCCTGTCGCCGCGCGCCGCTGCGCTGTCGACCGCGGCGGGATACGTGCCCGCTGGCGCCGCGATGTACATGGAGGCGCACCTGGATCCCTCCGAGAACCAGCGTGCGGCGCTGCGCGCCATCCTGGAGCGGTTTCCGGCGGTCGACCCGGATGACATCCTGACCGATGCCCTGGCCGACACGCTGGACCAGGCGGAATCGGCCTTCGGCCTGCCGGTGACCTACTCGGAGGACATCGCGCCCTGGTTCGACGGCACGGTCGCCGTCAGTCTGCTGGATTACCCGCTGACCATGGACGCCAGCTCGATGGCCCTGCCGCAGACGGCGGCCATGTTCGGCGTCAAGGATTCCGATGCAGCCGCCACGTTCGGCGACACGCTGCGCGCAGCGCTGACCGACACCGGCGCCACGTTCAGCCAGGCTGAGCACGCCGGTACGACCATCTGGTCGCTGGATGTGGCCGAGATGCAAAGTTCCGTCCCCGTGGAGGGCGTGGGCTTCGCCTTCGCGGTGACCGGCGACGAGGTGCTGATGGCCAACGGCCAGGGCGTGGTGCAGGCCATGCTCGACGCGCACGACGGATCGAGCTCGCTGGCAACCAAGGCCGAGCTGGGCCGGCTGGCGGCCCGGCTCCCAGCCGACTGGGTCGGCCTCATGGCGGTGAACACGCAGTCGATGTTCGCCGGCATGCGCGCCCAGCTGGCAGACCAGCAGCCGGAGCTGGCGGAGCTGGTCGACAGCTACCTGGAGAACGTGCCCGACCTGTCGGTCGCCACGTTCCGCTTCGCGGATGACGCGCTGCTGTTCGACGGCTCCTCGGACGTGCCCACCGGCCCGCTGGCGCCGGAGAACGGGCAGCGCAGCCTGGCGGCAGCCGTGCCGGGCGACGCCATCCTGTTTGCTGACGGCAGCCGGGTCGGCAGCGGGCTGAGCCAGGCGATCAGCACCATGCGAGCGGCGATCGCCCTGCAGGAGGGAGGCGACGAGATCACTGCCCAGATCGAGCAGGCCGAGGCCGCCATTGGCGCCGACCTGGAGGACTTCGTCAGCTGGATCGGTGGCGGGGCGCTGGCAGCCGGCTGGGATGGGGAGCAGCCGTACGGCGGCCTGGTCTTGGAGGCGGCCGACTCCGCTGCCGCATCCACTCGCCTCGGCCAGCTGAAGGCGCTGATCGAGCTGGCGCAGGAGTCAGGCCAGTCGATCACCGTCGAGACGGTCGACATCGCGGGCGTCGAGGTCACGCGCATCGTCATGGCCGGCAGTGGCGACGATTTCATGCCAACGCCGGGTTTCGAGGTGCAGTACGCCATGAACGGCGAGACCGTGCTGATCGGGATCGGCGACCAGTTCGTGCGGCGCAGCCTGGAGATGGCCGCTGGCGCGTCGCTGGCCGACAGCGAGCGCTTCGGCGCGGCGCTGGGCCGCTTCGGCGGGACCGACAACGCCGGCACCTTCTTCCTGGACCTGGCCACCCTGCGCCAGAAGGTGGAGGAGGAGCTGGGACTGGCCCAGGACCCGATGTACGCCAGCCAGATCCAGCCGAACCTGGTGCCGTTCGACTACCTGGCCATGGTGACCCGCGTCGAGGGTGACGCAGCGGTCTCGCGCGGCGGTCTGGTTCTGCGCTAGGCCTGCGCTACTCGGCCTCGGAGGACTCGGCCGCTTCGGCGGCGCGCGCCTCGACCTCAAAGCGATTGCCGCGGTACCAGCCGCCGCCGGTCAGCAGCGACCGTGCCGAGGCACCGACGTAGAGCAGCGGGAACAAAGCTCCGTGCTTCTTCCATTGCCGCACGTGCTGCAGCTCATGGCGCAGCTCGACTGGCGACAGCTCGCGCCAGGCGAAGATGTGGCGGCCGAGGGTGATGGCCAGCCAGTTCGGCAGCACCACGCCGCCCACTCTCCGCAGCCGCGGCATGACGTGGATCCGGTGGCGGATGCTGCTCATGGCCCGCTGGCTGCTCTCCGACCGGGCCGCGGCCCGGGATGGAGCAGCAGGTCACGGCGGTCGCCCCAGTGCTTCAGGAAGCGGTAGAAGTTGCGCTTGCTGAGCCGATCCCGCTCCTCCGGCGGATAGGCCGTCCAGCCACGGTGCTCGCGGCGCTCGAGCGGCAGCGGCTCGGTGGCCACAGCCTTCCAACCCCGGTCGCGCACCGCGAACGAAAGGTCCAGATCGGCGTTCCGGTAGAAGCGGAAGCGGTGGTCGAAGCCGCCGACCTGGCGCAGCGCCTCGCGGCGGATGGCCAGGCAATAGCCCTCCACCGCATCGACCTCGCCGGGCGGCGCCTCGTCGAACTGCCGGCCGTCGGCACTGGTCGCGCCCCAACCCCCGGCGATGCCCACGGTCGGGTCGTCGAAGGCCGCCAGCAGCGGTCCCAGCAGGTCGCCGGTCGGCTCCACCGAGGTGTCGAGCAGGACGGCCACCGCACCACGTGTGCGGCGCAGCCCCAGGTTCGCGGCGTCCGCCCAGCCGAGGCGCTGGGCCACGCGCAGCACGGTCGCCTCTAGGTCGGGCAGCTCCGGCTCGCGGACGGGGGCGTGGGCCACCACCAGCAGCTCATGCTCCACGGACTGCGGGTGACGCTGGAGACCGGCGACCAGCCGCTCGAGGTCGTCGGGATGATCATCGACCAAGGTGACCAGGCTGGCCGGCACGCTTGGCTCCTCGTCGAGCAGCGATGCGAGCGTGGTGTCATCGGCATAGGCGGCCTGGCGCGCCTGCGCGAGCGTCGGCTTGGCGGTCGAGCCCTCGGCAGTGTCGATCGCCTCCCAGCCGAGAGCCTGCAGCTCGTCGCGCAGCGCATCGGCCTTCGACCAGTCGTGCGCCGCGCGCGCGGCGGCCCGGCGTTCGAGAAGGTCGCGGACGTCGTCCGGCAGCTCGGCGGGGTCGGTCGTCACCGGCTTCCGCCGGCGGGCCATGGCGCAATGCGGCCGATGGGTCGCCCCTCGGCATCGCGCTCCAGCTTGTGGGCGCCCATCTCGGCCGGCTCATAGCGCAGCCGCTCGACCGGCTCACCGCCGACCAGGTGGCGCTGCACGATCTCGGCGGCATCGGCGGGGGAGAGGGCGGCATACCAGACGTCATCGGGATAGACCACCGCCATCGGCCCGTTGCCGCACTGGCTGAAGCAGCCGGCATGGTTGATCCGCACCCGATCGCCGATGCCCGCCTCGCGCGCGGCCTCCTTCAGCGCGGCGTGCACGCCCAGCCCGTCGCCGTCGACCGAGGGGCACCACTCACCGCGGGTGCAGACGAACACGTGCTTCTCGTAGACAGGCATGGTCAGGGCCTCTGCGGGGTGGAACGGTGCAGTCCGAAGTACTCCGGGCGGCTGACCGAAAGTACCGGGATGGACGACGGCACCCCAACCTTACTATCCGGCCAGAAGCCGCGCCCTCCGCACACAAGCGCCCACATGCGGAGGCAGCTCGGCATAAGCGGAAGGACCACAGGACCGATGATGACCAACGAGGTGGGGAAGCTGCTGACGGCGTCGGAAGTCGCCGAGATGCTGCACCTGCACGTGAACACGGTCAAGCGCCTCGGTGACCGCGGCGAGCTCCCGTTCTTTCGGGTGACGCGGCGCGGCGACCGCCGCTTCCGGTACGACGACGTGCTCGAGTTCCTCCGCCGGGACAAGTAGCCCGGTCCCAATTGAGTGCTCTTCCCGGCGTTCTGCCGGGGAGGCGACGTCCCTGACCCAGGGGCGTGCCATCGACCGCCGAGGTGCCATCTCTCGGCGGTCGATCGCTGCCTGGGAGAGGTCTGGGATAATGCGCGGCCGAATGACCGATGACCCCCGCGCGCGGCTGGCCGAAGGGCAACGCCTTCTGGACAGCGGCGATCCCCAGGCCGCACTGCCGATTCTCAACGGCCTCACCTCTCACCCCGACCCACAGGTCGCCGGCGCCGCCTGGATCGCGGTCGGCACGGCGCTGTATCGCGACGACGACGAGGAGGGGGCGCTGGGCGCCTGGATGCGGGCCGCTGAGCTGGGCGGCCCGATGGCCTGGCTGGGCTGGCGCTCGGCCGCCGAGCAGCACGTCCGCAACGGCGACCTGGACCAGGCCATCGACGCTTACCGCGAGGCCGACCGCCGTGCGCCGCCGCAGGAGCGCGGCGCCATCGCCAATCGCATCGCCTGGCTGCTGAAGGAGACGGGCCACGACTTCGCCGCCCGGCGCCAGTTCAACCGGGCCCGCGGCGCCTATGCCACCTACCCGGCCTACGTGACCTGGGCCATCGTGGCCATCAACGTGGCGGTGTTCATCGCCGACCTGGCCCTGGCCGGCGCGCAGGGGTTCGGCCTGATGGGCGGCGCCGGCCCGCTGGTGGAGGCCGGGGCCATCTCCCGCACCGCCGTCCTGGATGGCAACTGGTGGACGCTGCTCACCAGCGCCTTCCTGCACCTTGGGCTGCTGCACATCGGCTTCAACATGTACGCGCTGTGGCTGTTCGGGCCGATCATCGAGCAGCTGTACGGGCACGTCGAGTACCTGGTGCTGTACCTGCTCTGCGCCCTGGGCGGCAGCGTGCTGACCATCATCGCAGCGCCGGATTCGGCGGCGGTGGGTGCGTCCGGCGCGATCTTCGGCCTGTTCGGCCTGGCCTTCGTCGTGTCGCGACGGCGCCACCTGCTGCTCGGGCCGCAGGCGCGCTCGATCCTGTCGCAGGCCGGCACGTTGCTGCTGCTCAACCTGTTCATCACCTTCGCCGTTCCCGGCATCAGCTGGACCGGTCACCTGGGCGGACTGCTGGTCGGCGCGATGATCGGCCTGCTGCTGGCGCCGGTCAACGTGCCGACACTCGGCGGCCTGTGGCGGGCACCGGACGGCAGCGCCCTGGCGCACGGCGCGCCGGCGATCGTGCGCGCCGGCACGTACGCGCTGCTGGCGGTCGTCCTGGCCGGTGGCGTGCTGGCCGTCACCAGCGGCGCAATCTGAGCCGATGTGCTACGACGCCGACGCCCGGCCACCGCTGCCTCCCGTCCGCGGCTCCGCGCTCGACGCCGGTGACCTTACCCTGACCGCGGCCGATGGCGTGGCGGTCGCCGCCTACGGCGCACGTGCGGCGACGCCTGGCGGGCCGGGGATCGTGGTGCTGCCTGACGTGCGCGGCCTGCATCCGTTCTTCGAAGAGCTCGCGCTGCGCTTCGCCGAGGCGGGCGTCCACGCGATGGCCATCGACTACTTCAGCCGCACCGCCGGCACCGGCCGCCGGCCGGAGGGCTTCGACTACCAGCCGCACGCCGAGGCCGTCCGCCATTCGACCCTCAACATGGACGTGGCGGCGGCCGCGGCGCACCTGCGCTCGCCTGAGGGCGGGGCGGTCGAGCGGCTCTACACCGTGGGCTTCTGCATGGGCGGCCGGCTGAGCTTCCTGCAGGCGGCCGACGGGCCGGGCGTGGACGGGGTCATCGGCTTCTACGGCTGGCCGGTGGGGACCGGTAAGCGCGACCTGCCCGCGCCGATCGATCAGGTGGAGCGCTTCGAGGCGCCCGTGCTGGCCCTGTGGGGCGGCGCCGACCGCGGCATTCCTGCGGACGCGGTGCAGGCCTTCGAGGCCGCGCTGTCGGCCGCCGACGTGCAGCACGAGAGCGTCACCTATCCGGACGCTCCGCACTCGTTCTTCGACCGGCGCCAGGAGGACTACGCCGAGGCCTCGTCCGATGCCTGGCGCCGGATGCTGGCCTTCATGGGCGCCGCCATGCCCACCCGATCCGCCGATTGACTCAGCTGGCGACGACCGGCTGGCTGGCCTCCGATGGCCGCGTCGTGGGTCGCACCGGCCGGGTGTACAGGTACAGCACCACGACCAGGTAAACGGCCCAGGCAACGAGCGTCGACCACTCCGGCGTGCTCGAGTAGCCGAACAGCGCGCGCAGCAGCTGCCCCACGATGAGGATGGGTCCGCGCTCGGCGATGTCGCCGCTGTGCGGCAGGACGGCGCTGATGTCGAACGCGGTCTGCGCGCCGAACGGGATCACGCCCGCCTCGGTGAACTCGTGAACCGCGTAGCCCAGCAGGCCGGCGGCGATGAAGATCAGCCCGATGCCGGTCCAGCGGAAGAAGGTCTTTAGGTTGATCACCCTGGCGCCGACGTAGAAGCCATAGCCAATGGCGGCCGCAATGGCCAGGCCGATGAAGGCGCCGACCAGTGTGCTGCTGGCCTCCGTGCCCGCGGCCTGGGTCTGCCCCAGCAGGAAGAGCGCCGTCTCCAGGCCCTCGCGGATGACCGCGAAGAAGGCAAGGAGCGCGAGCCCGAAGATGCCACCCTGGATCAGCGCCTTGTCCACGCCCGCCTGCAGCTCGCCCCTGATGTTGGCCGCCGTGCGGCGCATCCAGAACAGCATCCAGGTCACCACCGCGGCGGCGGCCAGGGTCGCAACGCCCTCGAAGATCTGCCCGGCGGCGCCTTCGAGGCCTTCGATCGTGACCCACAGGATGGCGCCGACAACGGTGCTCAGCACGATCGCCCCGCCGGCTCCCGCCCAGATCCGGGGGAAGTAGCGTTGGTTCCCGGTCTTGGCCAGGTAGGCGAGGATGATGCTCACGATCAGCGCGGCCTCCACGCCTTCGCGCAGGCCGGTGAGCAGGCCGGTGGTGAGGAACCCAACGTCCAAGGGGGTGCTCCTGCTGGTGGGGCGGGTGGGGCGGAAGTGGTGGTGGTGTTAGGCTAGCCTAACGTCTGGAGTCAGTCAAAGCGAACTACCGGCGAACCAGTCGGAATTGAGGGCCGCGAGCGCCATCGGCTTCGTCTGCCGGTAGAATCGGCCCTCCCGAGCCGCCCTACCTGGAGACTGGATGATCGATTTCTCCCTGTCCGATGCGCAGCGGGAGCTGCAGCGCACCGCCCGCGCCTTCGCCGAGCGCGAGATCCTGCCCCGCATCCACGAGCTGGATGCCTCGGCCACCTATGACCGCTCCCTGTACGAGAAGATGGGCGCCGAGGGGTTCCTGGGACTGCCCATCCCGGAGCGCTACGGCGGCGCCGGCTTCGACTACATCGCCTTCGCGCTGCTGTGCGAGGAGATGGAGCGGGCGGATACCGCCTTTCGCGTGATCCTGTCGGTGCACACCGGGCTCAACTCCCTGACGCTGCTGCAGTGGGGGAACGAGGACCAGAAGGAGCGCTACCTCGTGCCGCAGGCGCGCGGCGAGAAGCTGGCCACCTTCGGGCTGACCGAGCCGGGCGTCGGCTCCGACGCGGCCAACCTGTCCACCACAGCGCGCCGCGATGGGGACCGATACATCCTCAACGGCTCGAAGATCTGGATCAGCCTGGCCGATACCGCGGACAACTTCCTGGTCTTCGCCACGGTCGACCGCTCTCAGGGCCACAAGGGCATCACCGCCTTCATCGTCGAGCGCTCGTTCCCCGGCTTCAGCTCCGACTCGCTGCACGGCAAGCTGGGCGTCCGCGCCGGCAACACCGGGATCCTGTACTTCAACGACTGCGAGGTCCCGGCCGCCAACCGCGTGGGCGAGGAGGGCGAGGGCTTCACCATCGCCATGAGCGCCATCGACCAGGGCCGCTACACCGTGGCGGCCGGCTCGGTTGGATTGGCGCAGGCCTGCCTGGACGCATCGGTCAAGTACGCGCACGAGCGCAAGACATTCGGGGACGAGATCGGCCGCCACCAACTGGTCAAGCAGATGCTTGCCCGGATGGAGCAGGGCATCCAGGCCGGGCGGCTGCTGGTCTGGAAGGCGGGCTGGAAGAAGAACCGCGGCGAGCGCAACACCCGCGAGACCTCGCTGGCCAAGTGGTTCTGCACCGACCACGCCGTGCAGTCCGCGCTCGACGCGATCCAGATCCACGGCGCCTATGGCTACTCCAACGAGTATCCGGTGGAGCGCTACCTGCGGAACTCGAAGGGATCGGTGATCTACGAGGGAACGTCGCAGATCCACACCCTGATGCAGGCCGACTACCTGCTCGGCTACCGCAGGGACCGCGAGCTGCGAATGCCCCAGCCTCCCTACGAAGGGGAGATGTAGCTCAGGCGGGCTCCAGGACGAGGGTCGAGCGGGTGGCGGCCGCCACGGCCCCCTCCGACCACGCAATCGGCACGCCGTCGCCGCGGCGCCAGAGGTCGAACAGGTCGCGGTAGTGCGGCGACAGCGGATTGCCTGACTGCCCGCCGGCCAGGACGAAGCGGCTGCGCTCCGGATCGGCGAGGTCGATCACCGCCCGCGTGTTGGCCAAGAATCCCGGGTTGTCGAAGGGGTGCAGCGGGCCGGTAGCGGCCTGCATCGGCGTCGTGCCATCGCCGCCCATCGGCACCGGCCCGAGGTTGAAGCTGCGCGCCAGGAGCGGCTGGCTGCCGACCGGGTGCCGCAGGGTGAGCGTCCGCAGCCGGCCCCACGCCCAGCCTGCCGTATCGGGGCCGTGCTCGGAGGTCAGCCGATCAACGGCCGATGCCAGCGCCTCGCCAGCCATTGCGTCCCAGCCTTCGGCGAACCAGCCGTCGGGTCGGGCCAGGAAGCGCTCCACCACCTGGGCGGCCGAGCCGCTGTGAAACATGGTCAGCGGCACGATGTCGCCGAAGCCCTCGCCCAGCGCATAACGCCATGCTGACGGCGCCCGCGCCCGGGCAATGCGCTCGGCCATCTCCGAGAGCCAGACCTCGAAGACCGATGCCGCCGCCGAGTCCTCGCTGATGCGCCCATCCCATGCGCTGAGCAGCTCCACAGCAGGGCGCGCCTGGTCGGTGCGCGCTTCCACGGCGAGCAGCCGCTCGCGGACGCGGCGCCACGGCAGGCTGACGACATCGGTCTGGAGCGCGGCGGCACCCGGCACGTCCCAGTCGTGGCGCTCGCCCAGGACTTCGGTGATGCGCGCCTGGCGGTAGCCGTCCATCCAGTCCACGCCAAGGAACGGCCCCTGCCCATCGGCCGCCGGGCGGTTGTTGGCGCTGGCCATGAAGCCCTCTGGCGGGTCGTGGAGGTGCGGCATCTCGGCGAACGGCACCAGCTCGTCCTCCCAGCCGACCCCCGGCAGCCACCCGGGGAGTGGCAGCGTGCCGTTGCCCAGCCTGCGCCGCGGCAGCTGCCCCACCAGCTGGTAGCCGATGTGCCCGTCACGGTCCGCGTACACGACGTTGAGCGCCGGTCCCGGCCAGCGCGCGAATGTCGCGCGGAATTCGTCGAAGCTGCGGGCCGCGACGCAGGCCAGGAAGCCCCGAATCGGCATCGGCCGCAGCCACACCGCCGAGAGCGACACCGCCGCTGGCGCGCCGTCGAGGAAGGGGCTGATGATCGGGCCGCGCGGCGTGAGCAGTACGCGTTCGGTCACGGGTGTGCCACCGCGCACCTCGATCCGCTCCTCGACCACGTCGCAGGCGGCGAAGCCATCAGGTCCGCGCACGGAGGCACCGTCGGCGCCGATCTCCTCGATGAACAGGTCTGCCTGGTCGGTCAGCCCGGCGGTGATGCCCCAGGCAGCGTGGCCGTTGTGGGCGATGGGTAGGCAGGGGGCGCCGACGAACGAGGCGCCGGCCAGCTCCCACTCGGGGCAACGGAGGTGGACCAGGTACCACGGCGGCGGCAGTCGCGGCGCGAGATGCGGGTCGTTGGCCAGCAGCGGGACGCCGCTGGCGGTGCGCGATCCGGCCAGCGCCCAGTTGTTCGAGCCGCCGGCCGACGGCGCGGCGGAGGCGAACAGCGCCAGATCCTCCGCGAGGCGATCCAGAGCAGGGCCGGCTGAGGCCGCCACCGGCAACGTCAGCGGATGCGTGGGCGGGGTCGTGTGGTCGAGCGCACGCAGCGCCTCCGGCCCGTCGAGCGACAGGATCTTCAACCGCGCCAGCTCCGCGTCCCAGTTGGCGCCCAGGGCGAAGGACTGCAGGGCGGCAAAGGCGAGCACGTCGGACGGCTGCCAGGCCGTGGGCGCGGCCCTCAGCAGCACGAACTCGTGCGGACGCCGACGGAGGCCACAGGCCAGGCCCCGGTTGAGGCCGGCCACGTAGGCGTCGACCGCCTGTCGCACGTCCGGGTCAAGCATCGGCAGCTGCGCCAGAGCGACCCGCCGGAAGCCGAGGCGCCGCGACATGCGATCGGCCGGCAATCCGCCCTCGCCAACCATCGCCGACAGCGTGCCGCGGCCCACCCGCAGCAGCGTCTCGAGCTGGAAGGGGCGGTCCTGGGCGTGGCAGAAGCCGAGCGCGAACCACGTGTCGGCCGCGGACTGCGCGTCGACGTGAGGAATGCCCCAGCCGTCGCGCCGGATGGTGACCGGGCCGGCCATGCCCGGAACCGAGAGACGACCCGAAATTTGCGGCAGACGGCGACCGAGCAGTCGCAGAAGGCTGGGCATGGTCCCGGAATATACTCGCGCTCGTGAGCCGCACCATCGAGCTGTTCGCCGGCCTGACGCTGCTGGTCATCGGCGTGGCCATCCTGTTCGGCGAGTGGCTGCGTGCCTGGATCGACGAGCTGGGAGTGAGCCCCGAGATCTGGGCCTGGTGGCCCGCGGCGTTGGTGGTGCTCAGCCTGTTCTTCCTGCTGCCGGCCATCTTCGGCCGCCAGAACCGGCGCCTTCGGGCCGGGATGGTGATACCCGGTGCGCTGCTGGCGGGCATCGGCGGCACGCTGCTCTACATGAGCCTGACCGAGCGCTGGAACGAGTGGACCACCCTGTGGACGGTCTTTCCCTTCAGCCTTGGCCTGGGCATGTACGCGGCGGGTTGGATAGCCGATGCACCGGCCTTCAAGTGGATCGGCTCCGGCGTGGCCGCCGGCGGCGTGCTCGCTTACCTGGCGTTCGCCACCGCCATCGGCGGCGAGACGTTCCGGGTGGTGGCGGCGATCGGCATCATCGGCCTGGGCATGGCGCTGACCATGGGCGGCCTGGCCCAACGCCTCAGCCGCAAGTCACCCGGCTAGGTAGCAGCTCGCTTCAGGTAGCGGTCGAACCAGGCCAGGATCCGCTCCATCCGGTCGATGCGGCGGTCCGGGCGCCCATAGGTCTTCATCTCGTGGTGCTCCTCCGGATACAGCACGAACTCGACCTCGCGGCCGAGCACCTTGAGAGCGGTGAACAGCTGCTGGTTGTCGCCGGGTGGGCAGATCTGGTCCTCCGCCGACTGCAGCATCAGCAGCGGGATCCTGATGTTCTGCGCGTTGCGCAGCGGCGACGTGCGCCACAGCTGCTGCATCCCCTCGTCGCTGAGCGGATCGCCCAGCCTGGCGCGACGGTTGTAGTGCACCCCGAAGAACGACGTGCCCCACGCCGACGCCTGGTTGGCCACGCCGTTCTCGGCGACGGCCACGGCGAAGCTTTCGCTGCTGCCCGCCAGCCACTGTGTCAGGAAGCCTCCATACGACAGCCCCATGACCCCGATGCGGCCGCGCGCCAGCAGTCCCTCGTCCAGCAGGGCGGCAACCACGGCCTCGACATCCTCCGCATCGGCCTCGCCCCAGCGCCCGCCCAGCGTTCCGAGCCATGCGCTGCCGAACGTGTCGGAACCACGCACGTTGGGCAGGACCACGCGGTAGCCGTGGCCGGCCAGCATGGTGCTGTCCATGGTGCCGCCCGGAGCCGATGATCCGATCGGCCCGCCGTGCAACACCACCACCGCAGGCAGCGGCTCCCGCCCGGCGCCGGGTGGCGACACAACCCAAACCTGGATGCGCCCGCCGGGTCCGTCGATGAACCGTTCCTCCCAGCGCGGCCGCGGGAAGCGTGACTGCCAGTTCGAGCCCTGGGAGGTAAGGCGCCGCAGCCGCGCCGGCGGCGTCTCGACGCCGTCAAGGGCATAGAGCTCTGCCGCGCGGCCGTCGAGCCCGGCCGAGATGGCGACATGGCCGCTTCCTTCCGCCAGGCCGGCGCCCACAAGTCGATCCTCGTCCGTGAGGGGCGTCAGGCGACCGCGGTCCGTCACGAGGTAGGGGATGTTGCGGCTGCGGTCGCCGACGAGGACCAGCAGGTGGTGATCGTCCAGCCATATGGGACCAGGGACGTCATCGGCCATCACCAGGTCGGCCCAGCCGCCGTTCTCCACCGAGCGGTCGAGGTCGGCTGTCAGGCAGCGTGGCGTGCCGCCGGAGATGGGAGCGACCCACAGCTGAGTCAGGGTGTCGTCGGGGACATCCGGCACGTCGGTACCGCGGAACGCGACCCGCCGGCCATCGGGAGAGATGGCCGGAGCCCATGCGTCGCCGGCCAGCTCGGCCAGCGGCCGATGCGCTCCGCCGGACGCCGGCACGCGATGGATGGTGACGCGCGGCGAAATGTTGGTGTCCGGCCCCATGTCGGCACTGAATGCCAGCCATGCGCCATCCGGCGCCCAGGCCGGATCGGCCACGTCGAAATCACCCTGTGTCAGCTGGCGGGCGATCGCGCCGCGTCGCGCCGCAATGCGCCACAGGTGCGTGCGCCGCGAAAGCTGGCCGGA
The DNA here is from genome assembly GCA_036556695.1 of Candidatus Limnocylindria bacterium. GTDB lineage: Bacteria > Chloroflexota > Limnocylindria > QHBO01 > QHBO01 > DASSCW01. The sequence continues at coordinate 29,841 of DATBIY010000021.1, read as the reverse complement.
GTCGTCGTCGCGAAAGTCGGTGCGCGTCATGCGATAGGCGATTGGACTCCGCTTCTTCCGCTCGGGACCCACCAGGAAGCGGTGCTCGCCAGCCTGGCCGAGGAACGCCAGCGTGCGGGAATCCAAGCTCCAGCGCGGCGTGCCGGCGCCGTGTCGCTGGCGGGTCAGCTTCCACGGCCGGCCGCCGGACATGGACAGGATCCAGAGCTGAGCGGGAGAATCCTCCTTGGCGCCCACGCGCTCGCGGACGAAGGCCACCCAGCGGCCGTTGGGCGAGATGGCTGGCGCGGTGTCGCGCACGCGGCCGCTGGTCAGCTGTCGCGGTGCGCCGCCCTCCCAGCCGACTGACCACAGGTGTGAGACGTACGCGCCGCGCACCACGCGGCGCAGGACGTAGACCAGCCCCCGGCCGTCGGCGGACATGCTGAACGACTCGAGCGCCACCTGGGTAGTGACCAGTGCGCGGCCGGTAGGGGCAGGCATTACGGCCGAGTATGCCCGATTCCGCCGGCGCACCCGGCCATGGCGCCGGATTCCGCGGACAGCCGCGGAATCGTTGACCCGATTCCGTGGCGTGTGCCATAGTCCGCCGGTCGCACCCCGCCCGCCGGCGGGCGCGCGCCCGAGACGCCCAGGAGGAGGCAGCATGCGTCACGTCGTTCGGGCCCGTCGACCCGTCATCCTGATCAGCCTGGCGCTGGTGATCGGCGCCTGCACACCCGCCCAGTCCACCACTCCGTCGCCGACGGCGAATGCGAGCGCCTCACAGGGCGAGCTGCCGACCGGCGGCACTGTGCGAATCGGGATAGGCGGCTCGCCGGACAGCCTGAACCCGGGCAACGGCCTGCTGTCCGAGGCGTACGTGTTGTACGAGCTGGTCTACGACTCGCCCATAGCCATCAACCAGGCCGGCGAGTTCGTGCCGGAGCTGGCGACCGACTGGTCGGTTGCCGAGGATGGGGTCACCTGGACGATGCACATCCGCGATGACGCCGTCTTCCACGACGGCCAGCCACTGACCGCCGAGGACGTGGCGTTCTCAATCCAGCTCTACAAAGACACCGAAGACTTCCCGTACATGCCCTCGTACGCGTCCTACTTCGAGACCATCGAAGCCACCGACGAGACGACTGTGGTGCTGACCACTGCCGAGCCCATCGGGAACTTCGAGGCGAACATCGTCTTCATGTACGTGCTGCCAAAGCACATCTGGGAGGACGTGGAGGACCCGATCGAGTTCCAGAACCAGGAGATGATCGGCTCCGGTCCCTTCAAGCTGGCCGAGTACCAGCGGCGGCAGTTCACCCGGCTGGAGGCGAACGAGGACTACTTCAAGGGGGCGCCGTTCATCGACGGCGTGATCCTGCAGACCATCCGGAACGCCGACGCGCGGGTCCAGGCGCTGCTGAACGGCGAGGTGGATGCCATCAGCGAGTATCCACCCACCGCCTTCGCGGCGGTCAACAACGCCGAGAACGTGCAGGCGCACGTGGCTGACGTGGCCGCCGGCGGCGACCTGCGCGACGTCCTGATCAACATGGTCAGTCCCGAGAACTGCCCGACCGCCGATGGCGGCGAGTGCACCGGGCACCCGGCGCTGCAGGAGGTCGAGGTGCGCCGCGCGCTGGCCATGGCCATGGACAAGCAGCAGATCATCGATGTGGCGCTGCTCGGCCTGGGCAGCAGGGGCGTCGGGTTCGTGCCACCCGGCCTGGGCGAGTACTTCATCGGCACCGAGGCGGACCTCCCCTACGACGTGGCCGCAGCCAACGCGCTGATGGACCAGGCCGGCTACACCGATACCGATGGCGACGGGATCCGGGAGTGCAAGCCTGGGCAGAGCTGCCCGACCGGCGACCTGACCTTCCGCTTCAACTTCCCGGACGACATCGACACCGCGCCCAGCGAGGCCGAGCTGATCCAGGACATGTGGGCGCAGATCGGGGTCAAGACCGAGATCGGCGCGCTCGACTCCGACACGCTGACCAGCATCTGCTGCCCGACGTTTGACTACGACATCATCCTGTGGGGCTGGGGATCAGATCCCGATCCGGGCTTCCTGCTCAGCGTCACCACCTGCGCCGAAATCCCGACCGGCTACAGCGAGACCGGCTACTGCGACGAGGGCTACGACGACCTCTACGCACAGCAGGGCTCCGCCACCGACAGGGCGGAGCGGATCGCGATCGTGCACCAGATGCAGCAGCAGCTGCTGGACGACGTGCCGTATATCGTTCCGTACTACGCGCAGACCCGCGAGGCGTGGCGCACCGACACGTTCACCGGCTGGCTGAACGACAACCCGACATTCGGGTTGGAAGCGCCGGAGTCGCTGACGGTCCTGCGTCCCGTGCAGTAGGCAGCCGCAGTCCTGCGTGATGGACGGATGGCCGTGCTGACGGCCATCGGTCCGCATCTATCCTCCCGAGCATGAGCGGACGCGGGCGCTACCTGGCCGGCAAGGCCGCCTGGGCGGTGGTGGTCGTCTTCGTGGTGATCACCTTCAACTTCTTCCTGTTCCGCGTGCTGCCCGGCGACCCGGCCAAGGCGGGCGCGAAGGATCCTCGGCTCAGCCAGGCGTCCATCGCGGCGCTGACGGAGCGCTTCGGCCTTGACAAGCCGACCTTCCTCAACCTCGAGCCGGGGGCATCTCCCTTCGACTCGCAGTACTTCGCCTACCTGGGAGCGCTGTCCCGCGGCGACCTGGGCATGAGCTACGCCTATCGCGACGAACAGGTGTCCGACCTGCTGGGAGAGGCGCTGGTCAACACCATCTGGCTGATCTTGCCGGCGCAGCTGCTGTCCATCGTGACCGGTACCATCCTGGGGCTGGTGGCTGCCTGGCGACGCGGCACGGTGCTCGACGTGGTGTCGCTGACCTTCAGCCTGTTCATGTGGTCCCTGCCCACCTTCTTCCTGGCGATCCTGCTGCTGGTCTTCGGGTCCAGCTACCTGGACCTGCCAACCGCCGGGCGGTCGACCATCGGCGCCGAGTACGCCTCCCTCTGGGACGAGCTGTACGACGTGGGTCGCCACCTGCTCATGCCCACCCTGGCGTTCACGCTGGTGCTGCTGGGCGAGTACATGCTGATCATGCGCAGCAGCGTGCTGGACGTCTTCAGCGAGGACTACATCCTCACCGCCAAGGCCAAGGGACTGTCCACCTTCCGCATCATTCGTGACCACGCGCTGCGCAACGCCATGCTGCCCATGGTCACCCTGATCGCCCTCAACCTCGCGTTCACCGTGTCCGGCGCCATCCAGGTGGAGCAGGTATTCAGCTGGCCGGGCCTTGGCGACCTGACCGTCAATGCCATCTCCGAGCGCGACTACCCGGTGCTGCAGGGCGCCTTCGTGCTCATCGCGGTGGCGGTGGTCGTCGCCAACTTCCTGGCCGATATGGTCTACGGCTGGCTGGACCCCCGGGTGACCCAGACATGACCGCCCTGGTCGAGGTCAGCGCGCCGACCCCCTCGGCCAGCGCACGCCTGTCGTGGCGCCGATTGCTGCAACGGCCGATGGGTGTCATCGGCGGCGGCATGCTGCTGCTCGCGCTGCTGGCCGCCGTTGCCGCGCCGTTCATCTCCCCCTATGACCCGTACGCGCCGGCACGGGTCACCGTGTTCGACATCTTCCAGCCGCCGTCCGGCGCGCACCTGTTGGGCACCGATGACTCCGGCAAGGACATCCTGTCGTCGCTGTTCTACGGCGCTCGCATCTCCCTGCTGGTCGGCTTTGCGGCGGCAGCCATCACCACGGTGATCGGCGGGCTGGTCGGGATCGTGGCCGGCTACCGGGGTGGGCGCATCGGCATTGGCCTGATGAGCATCACCGACTTCTTCCTGGTGATCCCGGAGATCGCGCTGCAGATCGTGATCGTGGCCATCGCCGGACAGTCGCTGCTGAACATCATATTGGTCATCGGGCTGCTGGGCTGGGCTTCGACCGCTCGGCTGGTGCGCTCGCAGACGCTGTCGGTCCGCGAGCGAAAGTTCGTGCTGCGCGCGCGGGCCATCGGCGCCGGGGACGCGCATATCCTGCGTCGCCATGTGGTGCCGGCAGTCCTGCCGCTGATGATCGCCAACACGGTGCTGGTGGTCAGCCTGGCGATCCTGTCGGAGTCGACGCTGGCTTTCATCGGGCTGGGCGACCCGACGGTCATCAGCTGGGGCGGGATGCTGAACCACGCCTTCAACCGCAGCGCCATCACCGCTGGCGCGTGGTGGGCGCTCATCCCACCGGGCTTCGCCATCGTGTGGGTGGTGCTGGGCACGACGCTGCTCGGCACCGCCCTGGAGGATGCGCTGAACCCACGGCTCAAGCGCCACCACCTGGAGCGCGAGCGCTCGCTGCTGCGCCGTGGCGGCGAAGCGTTCTTGCGGCGCGGCTCGCTGGCGCCGGGACCGGCCGCCCCGGTGCTCGAGGTGCGCAACCTGACGGTGGAGTTCGACTCGCCGGGCGGGCCGCTGCGCGCGGTGGACGACGTGTCGTTCGACCTGTATCGCGGCGAGACGCTGGGCCTGGTGGGCGAGTCCGGCTGCGGGAAGACGACCACCATCCTCGGGCTGCTGCGCCTCTTGCCGCCCGGCGGGCACGTCGTTGGCGGCACCGTCCGCTACGGTGACGACGACCTGCTCGCGCTGGAGCCCGCCGAGATGCGCAGCATCCGCTGGGCGCGCCTGTCGCTCGTCTTCCAGGGCGCCATGAACGCCCTGAACCCGGTGCGGCCGGTGGGCGACCAGGTGGCGGAGGCGATTCGTATCCATGAGCCGCGCGCTGGCCGTCGCGAGGCCACGCGCCGCGCCGAGCAGCTGCTGGAGCGGGTGGGCATTGGCCGCGCCCGGTATCGCGACTACGCCCACCAGTACTCGGGTGGCATGCGGCAACGCGCAATGATCGCGCTGGCCCTGGCCTGCCGTCCCGACGTGATCATGGCGGACGAGCCGACCACCGCCCTGGACGTGATGATCCAGGCCCAGATCCTGGAGCTGCTTTCCGAGCTCAGCGGCGAGATGGGGATGAGCGTGGTGCTGGTCACCCACGACCTGGGGGTGGTGGCCCAGACCTGCGACCGGCTGGTGGTGATGTACGGCGGCCGCGTGGCCGAGCAGGGCGCAACGGCGCAGGTGTTCGCCTCGCCGCAACATCCCTACACCCAGCGGCTGCTCGGCTCGTTCCCGGACCTGGCACACCCGGAGCGGAGACTGGAGGGCATCGCCGGCACGCCGCCGCGCCTGGACGCCATGCCGCCCGGTTGCCCCTTCGAGCCGCGCTGCGCTTTCGCATTCGACCGCTGCCGCGAGGAGGTGCCGCCGCTCTACCCGGCGGGCGACGGGCAGGTGGCGTCCTGCTTCCTGCTGGATCCGCGCGCGCCGAGCACGGCGAGCACCGCGGGGGCGCCGAATGCCTGAACCGGTGGCGGTAGTGCGCGACGTGTCGGTGGCCTTCCAGGGAAGCCGCTCATTACTCGACGCCCTGCGCCTGCGTCCGGCGCCGCCCATTCGCGCCGTGGACGGGGTCAGCTTCAGCGTGCTGCCCGGCGAGGTGCTGGCCATTGTGGGCGAGTCCGGATCTGGCAAGACCACCACCGCCAACCTGCTGCTGGGACTGCTGCCCGCCAGCGAGGGGAGCGTTGCCCTCGAGGGCCGGGAGCTGGGCCGCCTGTCTCGTCGCGAACTGGCCCGCATGCGGCGCAGCGTGCAGATGATCTTTCAGGATCCCTACGAGTCGCTGAACCCGCGGATGCGCGTAGGCGACATCGTGGCCGAGCCGCTGCGGGTGCATCGGCTCCTGCGCAGCGCCAGCGAGATCAGGGCCCGCGTGCGCGAAGCCCTGGAAGAGGCCGGCTTGACCCCGGTCGACGCCTACCTGCGCCGACTGCCGTTCGAGCTGTCGGGGGGCCAGCGCCAGCGGGTGGCGATCGCCGCCGCCCTGGCCATGCGGCCGCGGCTGTTGGTGGCCGATGAGCCGGTGTCCATGCTGGATGTCTCCATCCGGGCCGAGGTGCTCAACCTGCTCCGCGCGCTGGCTGATGAGCACGACATCGCGGTGGTGATGATCACCCACGACCTGTCGACGGTGGCGGCCTACGCCGATCGCATCGCGGTCATGTATCTGGGCCGCATCGTCGAGACCGGTGACGCGCGCACGGTGCTCACCGATCCGCAGCACCCGTACACCCGCGCTCTGCGCTCGGTGGTGCCGATTCCCGACCCTTCCGCACGGCGCCGTCCGGTGATCCTGGCCGGCGAGACGCCGGATCCGTCGCGCATCCCCTCAGGCTGCCGCTTCCACCCGCGCTGCCCGGTGGCCTTCGATCGCTGCCGAACGGTGGATCCGCCGCTGTTCGACCTCGGCGGCGGCCACGAGGCTGCCTGCCTGCTGGTTGGTCCGGACGCGCCCGGCACGGCACCCGCCGACGGCGGGGCGCCCGAGGCGATCAGAGAGAGCTGACCGGCCCGAAGATCACCGGCACGAGCAGGACGGCAACGCCGATGGCCACCGCGCCAGGCGCCACCACGCGCGGCAGCCGCCGGCGGAGATGGGCCAGCGCACCGGCCAGGGCTGCGGCCGCCACAGCGCCACCGAAGCCGGCCACTGCGCCACCGAATGCCTGGCCCAGCGTGGGGCTGGCCTCGACCAGCTGCCGCTCGCCGGCCGTCATCGCGCCGACGATGATCGTCACCAGCGCCGCGAACAGCGCGGCTGCCACGGTGGCGGCGACCGCCCGCAGCACGCCCTGCTGCGTGGCGCCGGTCAGCACGCTGCCCAGGGCCACCAGGGCGGCCAGCGCGTAGCTCCCCGGCACCACGTTCAGCCGGTCGGGGGCCCACAGTGCGAACCAGACGAGCGCCGCCAGCGGACCGAGCAGCATGCCGGCCGCCGCGGCCCAGGTCAGTGGCCGCGTCCAGTCCTCCGGGTCCTCCGGCGGGACGACGTTGCCCAGCCGGACGCTGACCGGTACCAGGTCCTCGTCGTCAGGCACGTTCAGGGAGCGCCTGAGGGAGTGGCCGGAACGCCCGCCGGCGGCTGATGAGGCTGCTCAGCCGCCTCGCCGGGCGCCAGGCTGGGCACCGTGGCCAGCCGCAAACCGAGGATCCGGGCACCGAGCTCGCGGACCAACCAGCCTGCCTGCGCCATGAGCTGCGGATCATCCTGCCCGAGGCAGGTGGCGGCCAGCGCGTGGAGCTCCGGCAGGGCGGCCGGCGTGTCGAGGTCGTCGTCCATGGCCGCCAGGAATCGCTCGCGGTGCACAGCAATGCTCGGGTGCAGGCTTGCCGGATCGGCGCGGGCGGTGGCCAAGGGCTCCAGGTCCTCGGCGACGCGGCAGGCGTAGCGCAGGCGCGCGGCCATCTGCGCCGAGGCCTCCAGGCCTGCCTCGTCGAACACCACCTCGTCGCGGTAGTGGTGCGAGATCAGGTAGTGCCGGATGGCGTCGCCGGTGTACGAGCGCAGCAGGTCGCGCACCAACACCAGGTTGCCCAGCGACTTGCTCATCTTCTCTCCGTCGAAGCGCAGCATGCCGGCGTGCATCCACCAGCTGACGAACGGCCGCTCACCGGTGGCGCCCTCTGTCTGCGCGATCTCCGACTCGTGGTGCGGGAACGCCAGGTCGGCCCCGCCGCCGTGGATCTCGAAGCGATTGCCCAGGTAGGTGGTGCTCATGGCCGAGCACTCGATGTGCCAGCCGGGGCGGCCGTCTCCCCACGGTGACGGCCACGCGGGCTCGTCCGGAGCCGACGGCTGCCACAGCACGAAATCCAGCGGGTCGCGCTTGCCGGGCATGTCCGGCACATTGCCGCGTTCATTGGCAATCGGCAGCATTGCCTCGCGCGGCAGGTCCGAGAGCTCCCCGTACGACGGCCAGGAGGCGATGTCGAAGTAGACGTGCCCATCGGCCACGTAGGCGTGTCCGCGCTCCAGCAGCCGCGCGATGAGCGCCTGCATCTGGAGGATGTGCTGCGTGGCGCGCGGGTAGACGTCCGGTGGCAGCCAGTTGAGGGCGGCCATCTCGGTCAGGAAGGTGGTGACATGCCGGTCGCCGAGGGCCAGGTAGTCCTCGCCCAGCTCGCGGGCGCGGCGCAGCAGATCGTCGTCGACATCGGTCAGGTTCTGGACGTAGACGACCTGGTGACCCAGGTACTCCAGGTACCGATGCAGGACGTCGAAGCTCAGGTAGGTGAAGGCGTGACCCAGGTGGCCTGTGTCGTACGGCGTGACGCCGCACACGTACAGGCCGACGGGTCCGTCGCCCAGCGGCTCGAAGGGCAGCGTCGCGCCACGGCGCGAATCGAACAGGCGCAGGGTCACGCGGCCGATTCTAGGCGGGGTCGTGGTGGCCTGTTGGGGACGGTATCGGCCGGTTAGAATCGCCGGGCCGCGGCGGAACGGTCAGCTGCCGACCGAAGCTCGAGGGGTAGGTAATGTGGGAGGTCCTCAAGTGGTTCGCGGTCTTCGTGATCGCGATGCTGCTCATCGTTGCCGGATTGTTCTGGCTGATGGGCCGCCCACTGCCCATCCCCAGCTTCTGACGCTCCGCTACTGCCCGGGCTTGGTCATCATCAAGAAGCCGATGACCCCCGTGGCTGCCGCCATCCCGTAGGCAACCCAGCGCTGGCGCCGGGCTCGGCGCCGCCACGCCGCGGCATCGGCCGTGCCATTGCCCAGGCGAAGCAGCCGCCGCAGGTTCGGCCGTGAGACGAGCCCGGCCACCAGCAGGTTCGCGGCGTAGATCAGCAGCGCCACCAGCAGCCATGGCTGCGTCAGGATCTGCACACCCAGCAGCAGGATCAGCGCGGTGCCGCTCAGCGCCAGCCCGATGCCGATGATCAGTGTGCCGGTGCCCTGCATGGCCATCAGGATCCGGGTCAGCGGGTTCCGCGCTCCGCCATCGTCCTCGCGGCGCAGCATGAAGGGCAGCAGCAGGCTCGGCAGCAGCAGGGCCACCGCCAGCGCGATGTGAACGACCAAAACGACCGGGAACCAGCTCACGCCGCCGATGCTAGCGTGCGGCGCCCCTCATGCGTTGCACGGCGCGAAAGGCGACCGGCAGGTTAAGCACCCAGCCCACGCCGAACGGCTGCGGGTTGAACAGACGATTCGAGCCCGTATCCCACCAGCCACGCATGATGCGCGCCGGTGTCGGCATCCGGAAGTCGTACGGCACCACGTTCAACAGCTGCCCGTGCCAGGTCCGCTTCTCGGGCGGCTGCTGCATCTCCTTGTAGAGCGCGCCGACGACTGCCGCGGCAACCGCCATCCGCAAAAGCCAGCCCAGCGCACCCAGCTCACGACGCAGTGTTTGCATGCCCGCCTCCTCTCGCAAGCGGCATGCCGATCCGGCGGGCCCAGCGTGTCATCATGCACCGGCCGATGCGCATCCGCCCTTATCTCCGCCTGCTCAGCCGCAACCGGGCCTTCAGCCGGCTGTTCGGCGCGCAGCTCATCAGCTTCGCCGGCGACTGGTTCTCGACGGTGGCCATCCTGGGCCTTGCCCTGGAGCTCACCGATTCGGCGGCCGCCGCATCGTGGCTGCTCGTCATCCAGACCGGCGCCTTCGCGCTCGCGTCGCCGCTGGCCGGCGTGCTGGCCGATCGCCTCGATCGCCGGCGACTCATGGTATGGGCCGATCTCGCCCGCGTACCGGTGGCCGCCTCGTTCCTGCTGGTGCGCGATCCCGGAACGCTGTGGATCGCCTTCACCGCTACCGCCGTGCTGTCGTTCGGCGCGGCGGTCTTCGAGCCGACCAGCTCCGCCTCGCTGCCGAACCTGGTCGAGGACGATGACCTGCCGACCGCAAACGTCCTGATCGGCTCGGCGTGGGGGACCATGCTGGCGGTCGGTGCCGCCATCGGCGGGCTGGTGGCCGCGACGTTCGGCCGGGACGTGGCGTTCCTGGTGAACGCGGCCTCCTTCGGCCTGTCCGCGCTGCTGATCGTCGGCATCCGCCGCCCGTTCAAGCGTCACACGCACGAGGCTGGCGGCGCGCACGAGATGCCGCATCCGGGGCTGCGCGGCATCGGCGAGTCGATCGCGGTGGTGGTGCGCTTCGCACGCGGCGATCGCACCCTGGCCGCGCTGCTCCTGTCCAAGACGACCTTCGGGGTGGGAACAGGCGTGATCGTGATGCTGGCCGTCTTCGGCCGCGACGTGTTCCACGCGGGCGACGCCGGCATCGGCCTGCTGTTTGCAGCCCGCGGAACCGGCGCGCTGCTTGGTCCGTTCCTGGCGCGCTCGGTGGTGGGGCTCACCGACCGTGGCCTGCTGCTGGGGATCACCGGCTCCTTCGTGGCGTACGCCGTGGGCTACGCCTTCATGCCGCTTGCACCGCTGCTCTGGATGGCCGCCGTATGCGTGTTCGTCGCGCACCTCGGGGGCGGGTCGCAGTGGATGCTCTCGTCCTACGGCCTGCAGCGGGCATCGCCCGACGCCATACGCGGGCGCGTCTTCAGCTTCGACTACGGGCTGGTGACGATCACTATCGCAATCTCGACGCTGATCGCCGGTCAACTGGCCGAGCGGCTGCCGCCGGCCACCACGGTGTGGAGCCTGATTGGCCTGGCCGCGTTGGCCGCTGTCGGCTGGCTTTCCCTTGCGCGGCCGGTCATTCGGCAGCCTCGCGACCCCGCTGCGTCCGGTGGGGAGACGGCCGGCTAGCTCGTCAGTGCAGGCCCGCCACGCCGGGCGGGTTGCCCAGGCCACCGGCCACGCCCGTCCCGCCTGCCAGGCGGGCTGCAGCCAGCGACTGCAGCAGGGAATCCCGCAGCTCGTTGAAGGCCGCCCGCCACAGCGTGGCGAAGCTCGGCGCCTCGGTGGCCTCCAGGAGACCGCCGGCCTGCATCGCGGAGAGGCGGAAGCGGCTCAGCAGCGGGCCGCCGTCGGTGCCCAGCAGCCAGGCTCGAAAGTGCAGCGCCATCGGATCCTGGAGCGCGATGGTCGTCTCCCGGCTCGTCCGCGGCGGCCGGCCGGCCTGGTTCACCACCGGATGCGGATCGTCGCGCGGCGGTGCCGGCGGCTGCGCGTCATCCTGGAGGCCGCTCTGCCCGCCTCCGGGCAGCAGCTGATCAGGCGGCGGCGTGGCCAGCGGCGCGCTGGGCTGTGGGATGGGCGTCGGCACAACGGTCGGCTGCGGAGTGGGCTTCGGCGTGGGGCGAGGTGTGCGCGTGGGTGCCGGGCTGGCGGTCGGCGTGGCGCTGGCTGTGGCAGTTGGAGGGGATGAGGCGCTCGGCTTCGGAGTGGCGGTCGGCTGCGGAGTGGGCGTCGGCGTGGGGCGAGGTGTGGCGGTCGGCTGCGGTGTGGCCGTTGGTGCCGGTGCATCGGTCACCGTCACGTTGGGGTAGTAGTAGGTGGCGATGATCTGGGCCGCGGTCTTCCCCGCCAGGCCGCAGGCCTGGGTGCCCCACTGGTACATCTTCCAGCCGTTCTTGTTCGCCCCGCAGGCCTCGCCCGCGGCGCCGGCGTTGTAGTAGGTCGGGAAGATGGCGCCGTTCTTCAGCACGCGCGTGCCCCACGTGGCGTCGACGGCGGCGGCGGCGGTGGTGTACGTCGGCCGCGACGGGTCGTAGACCTGATCCCAGGTGTCGTCCCGCACGTCGAAGCAGGCGCCCGATGCGTTCGTGCCTCCTCGCCAGTGCAGCACCTGGTACCAGGCGTAGTGCTTGACCGCCAGCGCGCCGGAGCGTAGCGACTCGGTGGTCCAGGAGGCGATCCACTCGCGGCTCAGCACGTTCTTGGCGTAGTTTCGGAAGTCCACAGTCTCGACATTGCCGCTGGCGTGGCGGAAGACGCGAATGGTGGGCGGCGGCGTGGTCGACGAGCTCCAGCCCGAGCACGACGCGGCGGCCACGCCCGGAGCCATGCCGGGGAGGGCGGGTGCCAGCGTCAGCAGCGCGGCGACAGCCGCAATCAGTCGGTGTCTGCGGGGCATCGGGCGGCGACGGTACACCCCACCACACCGCACCAGAACCGATCAAAGGTCCTGGCCCGATGGTCAGCCGATGGCGCTCAGCCCGTTGGCCGTGTGGCGCTCAGCTCGCGACCGTTGCCTCTGCCCAGCGATGCACGCGGCTGCCGACCGTGGCGAAGCCAAGCTCCGCGCAGAGAGCCTCGAACTCGGCGCGTGGCACGCCGTGCCACTCGATGTCATCCAGGCTCTCGGCGATGGCCGCGTCACGGTTCAGCGTGGCCAGCCGCTTGTACAGCGCCGCCTCGGTCCGATGCTCACGCAGCGTGGCGGCCAGCGACGACGCGCCGCGCAGCGCGATGTCCCAGTCAAGCGGCGAGTCGGGAATGTCCTCGATGTGCACCCAGCGCTGCAGGATGGCGGCGGCGCTCTTCGAGCCCCAACCCGGCAGGCCGGGATAGCCGTCCGATGAGTCGCCCACCAGCGCCAGGTAGTCGGGGATGCTCTCCGGCCCCACACCGAACTTGGCGCGGATGCCCTCCTCGTCGTAGGTGACCCTCCGCATGCGATCGCGCAGCACGACCCGCTGCCCCGCGACGCATTGGCCCAGGTCCTTGTCGACGCTGCAGATCACGATCTGCTCGACGCGCGGGTCCGGCAGGAACCGGGCGGTGGCGGTGGCCAGGCCGTCATCGGCTTCGTCCTCGACCATTGGCCAGGTGGTGATGCCCAGGCTGCGCAGGGCACGTTCGGCGTCGCGGAACTGTGCCAGGAGGTCGGGGTCCATGCCCGCGCTGCTCTTGTAGCCGGGGTAGACGTCGTTGCGCCAGCTCTCGATGACGTAGTCGGTGGCGGCTGCGATGTGGGTCACGTCCGGCTCGCGCAGGAGGGACAGCATGCTGTCCACCAGGCCGCGCACCGCGTTGACCGGCCGGCCATCGGGACCTCGTTCCAGCGAGCGACCGGGGGAGTAGAAGGCGCGGAACAGCTCGAAGGTGGCGTCGACCAGATGGACTTTCATCGCGTCCGAGGATAGCGGCCGCGACTGGCACCGTAACTGCGGCCGGACGTAAGCGCTTGATAAGCGGCTGGTAAGCGGTGGTGTGCGAGCCTGCTGCAGGTAGGTGAGCGGCGCGGGCGCGTGCCCTGCGAACAGTCCGGCGCGGCGCCCGCCAACCGGATGCCGCGCCGCTCACCGCCCCGACGTGAACTAGACCGCCAGCGGCTCCCGGTATTCGCCGTAGACGGCGCGCAGGGTGTTGCACATCTCGCCGATGGTGGCGTAGGCGGCCACGGCCGCCATGATCGCCGGCATCAGGTTCGTGTCGCCGCGTGACGCCTCGTCGCGCAGTCGGGTCATGGCGCGCGCGTGCGCATCGGCGTCGCGCTCGGCTCGCACACGCGCCAGGCGTTCCAGGTGTCGCCGCTCCTGCTCGTCGCTGATCTCGAGCAGCGGGATGCGCAGCTCCTCGTCGGGATCGGCGTAGCGGGTGACACCCACCAGCTCGCGCTCGTGAGCCTCGAGCTCGCGTGCCTGCTCATAGGCGGCATCGGCGATCTCGGCCTGCGGGAAGCCGGCCTCGATGGCCTTGACCATGCCGCCCATCTCGTCGATCTGCGCGATGTAACGCCAGGCCGCCTGCTCGGTTTGGTTGGTCAGCGTCTCGACGAAGTACGAGCCCGCCAGCGGGTCGACACTGTGCGCCACGCCCGACTCCTCGGCCAAAATCTGCTGCTGCCGCAGGGCAAGCAGGGCGGCCTCTTCCGAGGGAACCGCCCACGCCTCGTCGTACGCATCGGTATGGAGTGACTGCGTGCCTCCGAGCACGCCGGCCAGCGCCTGGATGGCGACGCGCGTCAGGTTGTTAAGCGGCTGCTGCGCGGTGAGCGACACGCCGGCTGTCTGGGTGTGGAAACGCATCCAGGTGGAGCGCTCGTTCTCCGCCCCGAAGCGCTCGGTCGCCAGCTTGTACCAGATGCGCCGTGAGGCTCGGAACTTGGCGATCTCCTCGAAGAAGTCGTTGTGGCTGTTGAAGAAGAAGGAGAGGCGCGGCGCGAAGTCATCGAAGCGCAGGCCGCGGGCCAGCGCGTCCTCGACGTAGGCGATGCCATCGGCGATGGTGAATGCCAGCTCCTGCACCGCAGTCGAGCCGGCCTCGCGGATGTGGTAGCCCGAGATGCTGATCGTGTTCCAGCGCGGCAGCTCGCGGGTGCCCCACTCGACGGTATCGGTCACCAGCTTGAGCGACGGCGCCGGCGGGAAGATGTACTCCTTCTGGGCGATGAACTCCTTGAGGATGTCGTTCTGCAGCGTGCCGGCCAGCTGCGCCCGCGGCACGCCCATCTTCTCGGCGGCGGTGATGTACATGGCCCAGATCATCGGCGCGGGGGAGTTGATGGTCATGGAGGTGCTGATCTGGCCCACGGGAAGGCCGTCCAGCAGGATCTCCATGTCGGCCAGGCTGGAGACCGCCACGCCGCAGGTGCCGAACTCGCCCTCGGCCTGCGGCTCGTCGTGGTCGTAGCCATACAGGGTCGGCATGTCGTAGGCGATCGACAGGCCGGTGCCGCCCGCCTCGATCAGCTTCTTGAAGCGGGCGTTCGTGTCCTCGGCCGTGCCGAAGCCGGCGAACATGCGCATCGTCCACAGCCGGCCGCGATGGCCGGTGGGGTGGATGCCTCGCGTGAACGGCGGCTCGCCCGGCAGTCCCAGGTCGGCGATCTCGTCCCAGGTCTCGCTCTCACCGGGGCCTTCCTTCGCTGGCCGATAGCGTGGCCGGCCACGGTCCGGGTGGTTCGCCGGGTCGTACAGGTCGTCGGGCGTGTAGACGCGGTCGATCTCGACGCCCGACTGGGTGATGAACCGCGGCCGCCGCTCCGGCGCGCGCTCCAGGGCGGGGTCGAGGCGCTCACGGCGCCACTGCTCCTGGTGCTCTCGCCAGCGTGTCCGGTCCGTCATGGCCGCCAATCTTCGCCGCTGGCCCCATGCGACCGCAAGCGCGCGGCCTTGACCAAACGGGAACCTTTTGTCCCGACCCCGCCCCATAGATGCACGACGCGGCGTCATGATGTCCGCGGTTGGAGGTCGGATGAGCCTGGGTCTCGTCGAGCGAGCGATGGATGGCGATCGCGAGGCGTTCAGTGATCTGACACGCCAGTCGATCTCACGCCTCTATGCGATCGCCTACCTGATCCTGCGAGACACCGACGCGGCATGGGATGCGACCCAGGAGGCCTTCGTCGCCGCCTGGCGAGACCTCTCCGCCCTCCGCGACCCGGACCGCTTCGACGCCTGGCTCCACCGCGTCCTGGTCCGGGCATGTCGTCGCCATGCGCGCCGAGAGCGGCGGAGGCGGCTTGTCGAGACGCATGAGCTGCAGCTTGAGCGGTTCGTCGGCGCCGACGACATTCCACGTGTGATGCACCGCGATCAGCTCGAGCGCGGCTTTCGCCGGCTGGGCACTGACGAGCGCGCGATCGTGGTGCTGCATCACCTGGAAGGGTTCCGCCTGGCTGAGATCGGGGACATTCTTGGCCTGCCGACGGGCACCGTGAAATCGCGGCTTCACCGGAGCCTACGCACGATGCGGGCAGCGCTGGAGGCCGACGCGCGCGTTATCACGGTGAGTGGGGAGCGCATCGCATGACGGCGCGATATGACCTGGACCGAGAGCTGTTCCGGTGGCTCGAAGCCGAGCGCCCGACGGTTGAGCCGAGTGCGCTCCTGGACGCGGTGCTGGTCGAGGTAGACGGCACCCGTCGCCGGCCAGGCTGGCTGGTTGCGGATCGCTGGACATGGCGACACAGCGATCGGGTCCGCGTGATGATGCGCACGCTGGTCGTGACGGCCGTGGTGGGGTTGCTGGTCGCCTTGCTGGCCAGCGTCGTCCTCCTGCTGGGATCTCCGCGCCCGGCTCCGCCGAACGGACCGACGACCGCCGGCCTGATCGCGTTCGATACCGCCGAGGGGATCGTGGTCCAGCATGCCGATGCCACCGGCCGCCGCGTCATCGTGCCAGCTGACGGCCAGTCCATCAGCCCCACGTGGTCGCGCGACGGTCTGCACCTCGTGTACTGGCATCGCCCCGGCACCTTCGGCTCGTGGAGCCTGGTCGCCATCAACCCCGATGGCTCAGGTCGCTTCGTCATTACCGATCGAGTGACGCTCAAGGAGCAGGAGGAAAGCCTCAACCAGCCAAGCAATCTGTCGTGGTCACCCGACAGCCGGCGCATTGCGTTCGCTGGGGACGTGGACGGAGGTAGTGCAATCTTCGTGGCCGTCCTTGGACAGCCCGGGGTGACGCAGATCACCGATGCCAGGCTACGGGCGATTGACCCCGCATGGAGTCCAGATGGATCGCTAATCGCATTTCAGAGCGCGGAGAGTGAAACACTGCACGTGGTGTCTCCGGACGGCAGCGGCGAGCGCCAGCTCAGCCCGTTGCAGTACACGTTCCTCTGGCCGGAGTGGTCACCGGATGGAATGTTTATAGCGACCACGGCGTGGGTCCAGGGGCCTGATGGCCCGGACGACGGTCAGTCAGACATCTTCGTGGTTCCGGTGAGCGGTGGCCCGGCGAAGAACGTCTCGCGGGATCTCTCTCCCGAGTTCTCACCGACCTGGTCCCCCGATGGAACGCGATTGGCGTGGGCCCGTCAGCCGCTGGACGGATCCGCTAACGCGTATGTGGTGGTGGCGAAGCCCGACGGGCCAAACGTCGTCGAAATCCGGATCGACGCCGACCTCGCGCCGCCGACCTGGGCGCCAGACGGCACACGGGTCTACAGCTACATCCAGGGTTCCGACGGCAAATTCCACGAGATTGTCGTCATCGATCCGGAAGGTATCGCCCCCACCGTCCGGCTGCCGGCCGACGGAAACATCGGCAACGGCAACTGGCAACGCCTGCCCTAACCCTCCAGCCCGCTGCCTAAACACCCAACACCCCTGTCAACGTTAGGAGGACAACCATGCGCCGCTTCGTTCTTGCTGCCCTTGTCGTCTTGGCCGGTTGCTCCGCCACCGCGCCAGATCCCGCATCTGCAGGTTCCGCATCCGCATCGACGGCCCCCGCCGCGACCACCTCACCAGTAGCCGTCACCTCACCAGTAGCCGTCACCTCGCCATCCGCCACCCCGATGCAAGGCTGCCTGCCACTCTGCATCACCCCGCAGCTCACGCGTCCGGGCCGCCTGTCGGCTGGCGAGTACATCTCGCAGTACTTCTTCGGAGGGCACATGTCGGTCGACATCCCCGAGGACGGATGGTTCAGCCAGGAAGACAGCACTGGTGAGCTCAAGTTCCAGCGAGGCTTCGACGATACCCGCACACTCGATTTTTGGATCGACATCTATCCGATCGTCGATGGCATCGACCCACCGAAGCCCGTAGAAGGTTTCGACGGCACGGCGAGCGGCATGCTGGACTGGATAGCAGCCAACCCCAACTTGAGGGTCGTCAGCCGCGAAACCGGTTCGCTTGCGGGCCTCAACGCCGAGGTGATTGACTTCGAGCGCAGCCCAGACGCGGTCAACGTCGATCCGGGCTGTCCGCAGTTCGGACAGCCGTGCGTCGGCATGTTCGGATTCCAGGAATGGGACGGCTTCTACAGCCAGGGAGGGCCTTTCAAGCTGCGCATGTTTGCGGCTGACGCGAGCTGGGGAGGCGCTGACCATGTCGTCTACGCGATGATCACGACCGCAAATGCCAGTGGCTTCGATGCATTCGCACCGATTGCCACCACCATGGTGGAGGGCGCGCAGCTGCCAGCTGGCGTCCAGCAATAGACACTGCGGCCGCCGCTTTCGCTACGGGTACAGGCCTCGCATCGTGGTGGCGCCGGCGACGCGCTGCACGGCGACCATCATGGCCGCGCCCCGCAGGTCGACCTTGTGCGACCTGCTCATGGCCATCACGTCGGCGAAGGCGTCGTCCATGATCCGCTCCAGCTCGCCGTTGATCTGCTCCTCGGTCCAGAAGAAGGCCTGGATGTCCTGGACCCATTCGAAATACGCGAGCACCAGGCCGCCGGCCGCGGCCAGGATGTCGGGGATCACGAGCACGTCCCGCTGAGCAAGGATGGCGTCCGCCTCAGGGGTGGTCGGGTTGTTGGCCGCCTCGACGACGATTCCGGCCGTGAGCTGCTCGGCGGCGGCCACGTCGACCTGGTGCTGCACGCCGGCCGAGACGAGGATGTCGCACGCCACGCCGAACAGGGCGGTGCGCTCCATCGGCTCCGCGTCAGGCATGCCGCGCACCGTGTCCTGGCGGTGCATCCACTCCACGGCGGCGGCGACGGGGATGCCGTCCGGGTTGGCGGCCGCGTGCTTGTCGTCCGACACCGCCACGATCCGCGCGCCGGCCGCGGACAGCAGCTCGGCCAGCACGGTGCCAACCCGCCCGAATCCCTGGATCGCCACCCTGGCCGCGGAGAGCGGCACGTCGCGTTTCGCGGCGGCCGCCGCGATGCAGCGGAACGCGCCGCGGCTGGTCGCCTCGCGCCGGCCCCGCGTGCCGCCGATGGCCGCCGGCTTGCCGGTCACCACGCCCGGCACGGTGTGGCCGGTGTGCATGCTGAAGGTGTCCATCAGCCACGCCATGGTCTGGGAGCCGGTGTTCACGTCGGGCGTGGGGATGTCGCGGTCGGGACCGATGAGCTGGCTGATCTCGGTCGTGTAGCGCCTGGTGAGCGCCTTGCGCTCACGGGCGGAGATGCGGCGCGGGTTGACCACCACGCCACCCGCCGAGCCGCCGTACGGGATCTGGACCAGCGCCGCCTTCCAGGTGTTGAGCATGGCGTTGGCGCGCACGATGTCCAGCGTCAGGTCGCTGGTGAAGCGAACGCCGCCGGTGGCCGGGCCGCGGTTCAGGTTGTGATGGACGCGGTAGCCGGTGTAGACCTCGGTGCTGCCATCGTCCATGCGCACCGGGAAGTGGACGGTCAGCTCACGCTTCGGGACGCGCAGCACCTGGTGCATGCCCGGATCGAGGTCGAGGCGGCTGGCTGCCAGGTCGAGCGCGGCCTGGGCGGCGACCCAAACGTCCGCGGGGGCAGCCTGGGGAGCGGCGGTCATGCGTTCCTCCAACGTTGCCGCGGCGCAGCGCGGGCGGCGAGCATACCGAAATCGGCGGCGGAATGGCACACTTCGCCCGTCCACTCAAACCTGAGCGATGCGGCGGCTCACGCATGCCGGTCCGCAGCGCAACCGAACATCCGGAGGCATCGCCATGGCTCCCCGGGTCATGACCGTCAGCGGGCCGATACCGCCCGAGCGCATCGGTTTCACCCTTCCTCACGAGCACACCGGCATTTTCCTCTGGCACATCGAGAGCCGATGGGACTACTGGGAGCTCACCCCCGACGAGGACCTGGTTGGCGACGAGCTGCGCGACTTCCGGCGGCGCGGCGGCTCCACGCTGGTCGACCTGACGCCGCCGGGCGTGGGCCGCGATCCGCATCGGCTCCGCAGGCTGGCCAGCCGCACTGGCATCCAGGTGGTGATGGGCTGCGGCTGGTATCGCACCGCGTACTACCCGCCCGAGGCGCTGATCGATCGCCGCACGGTCGATTCCCTGGCCGATGAACTGATCGCCGAGTTCCGCGATGGCGTCGCCGGGAGTGGCGTGCGGCCGGGCATCATCGGCGAGATCGGCACCGACAAGCCGTGGGTCAGCGCGCTGGAGGAGCGGGTGCACCGCGCCGCCGCTCGGGCGTCGCTGGCCACCGGCATGGCGATCACCACGCACGGCGTGCGATCGGCGGTGGGGCTGGCGCAGCTGCGCATCTTCGAGGAGGAGGGCGTCGACCCGTCGCGGGTGGTCATCGGCCATGCCGACTCGTACCCGGTGCTCGACCACTACCTGGCCGTGCTGGAGCGCGGCGCCAACCTGGAGTTCGACTTCCTGGGGCACCGCTTCGACACCGAGGAGGCGGAGGAGCCCCGGCTGGTCGAGCTGATCGTCGAGCTGCTGGAGCGCGGCTGGGCGGGGCAGCTGCTGCTGAGCCAGGACGTGTGCCACAACCGACAGCTGAAGGCCAACGGCGGCTTCGGGTTCACCTACCTGCAGCAGCACTTCCTGCCCACGCTGCGCACCGCCGCGGTGGGGGAGGGCGAGATCCGGCAGATGACCATCGACAACCCGCGCCGCATCCTGACGCTGCCCTGACCGTGGCCGGCGAGCCGCGCGACCCGGTCGCGGACCTGCGGCGCATCGCGCTGCTGCTGGAGCTCGCCAACGAGCCCTCGTTCCGAGTGCGGGCCTTCCGCAATGCCGCCGCCACTGCGCTCGAGCTTGGGCCCGAGGCGCTCGCCGAGCACGTGCGCAAGGGAACGCTGCGCACGCTGACCGGCATCGGCGAAGTGACCGAGCGGACGATCGCCGAGAGCGTGGGCGGCGAGGAGCCGGTCTACCTACGCAGGCTCGAGGCCACCGCCGGGCGAATGGTGGCCGAGATCGGCGGCGAGCTGTGTGCGGCGCTGAAGGGCGACTGCCACGTGCACTCGGAGTGGAGCGACGGCGGCTCGCCCATCCGCGAGATGGCGGAGACGGCCATCGAGCTGGGGCACGAGTACATGGTGCTCACCGACCACTCGCCCACGCTCACCGTGGCCAACGGGCTCTCGGCCGAGCGGCTGGAGCGGCAGCTGGACGAGGTGGCGAAGCTCAACGCGGAGCTGGCGCCGTTCCGCATCCTGACCGGCATCGAGGTCGACATTCTGTCCGATGGGTCGCTGGACCAGTCGCCGGAGCTGCTCTCCCGGCTGGACGTGGTGGTCGGCAGCGTCCACTCCGAGCTGCGCTCACCCACGGGGCCGATGACGCGGCGCATGGTCACCGCGCTGGCCGATCCCCACCTGGACATCCTGGGCCACTGCACCGGCCGCATGCGGACCCGGAATCGGAACCGGCCGCCGTCCGAATTCGACCCCGAGATCGTCTTCGCCGCGGCCGCGCACTTCGACAAGGCGATCGAGGTCAACTCCCGACCGGAGCGGCTCGACCCGCCAAAGCGGCTGCTGCGGCTGGCGGTGGAGGCGGGCTGCAAGGTCAGCATCGACTCCGACGCGCATGCGCCGGGTCAGCTGGGCTGGCTGCCGAACGGCTGCGATCGAGCGGCGGCATGTGGCGTGCAGATCGGCTCGGTCGTCAACGCAATGGAGGCCGATGCGCTCCTGGCCTGGACCGCCACGCATGAGGCCTGACGCCACTCTATCGGTCCATACTTGCCGTCCAACCTGACGGCCTTCACAGAGGAGACAGACCCATGTCCGTCGCACGTGTCACCGAGCTGAGCTGCACTTCCACCGACTCATTCGAAGATGCCATTCGCCAGGGCATCGACCGCGCCGGCAAGACCCTGCGCCAGGTGCGCTCCGCCTGGGTGAAGGAGCAGCGCGTCAACATCTCGCGCGATGGCACGCTCGAGTTCCAGGCCAACATCCTGGTGACCTTCGTCCTCGAGGACTAGCTACTCACTGGGTTGCGTTAGAGGGGTTCTCGCAGCGTATTACTCCCCAGTGATGAGATCGACCGATTTCGCTCGAAATGTGCTGTCTGTATCGCCAGGGGTCATGAAAGCGGCGCGTTTCCGGCGAAAACGGTCATTCGTATGACTGGCGAGTAATACCTCGACGGATCCCGAGGCAGCTCACCAGGGCGGGGCGAGGGCCTCCATGGCGGCGTGGTCCGCGTGGCGGCCCTCGGCGTTGAGCGGGATGAGGGCCACCTGGTCCGCGCCGGCCTCGAGCATGGCCCGCAGGCGGGCTCGAACCGTGGCCTCGTCGCCCCAGGCAACCAGATCGTCGACCACGCGATCGCTGCCGGGGAGTGCCAGCTCATCGTCGGAGAAGCCGGCCTCCCGCAGGTTGCGGAGGTAGTTCGGCAGGCCAAGGTAGCGCTCCAGGTAGCCTCGGGCGGCTGAGCGGGCAGCGGTGGGATCGGCTTCCAGCCGGCAGGCCTGGCTGACGATCAGCAGCGGCCGTCGGCGTCCGGCCGCGGCGGCCGCCTCCTCCAGGCGACGACGCGCATCGGCCACGTACGAACGCGGGACGAGGTAGGGGAAGGCTCCATCGGCTTCGGTGGCGGCCAGTGCCAGCATTCGCTCCCGGAGCGCGG
Organism: Candidatus Limnocylindria bacterium; assembly: GCA_036556695.1. Lineage (GTDB taxonomy): Bacteria > Chloroflexota > Limnocylindria > QHBO01 > QHBO01 > DASSCW01. The sequence goes on along the minus strand of DATBIY010000021.1, from coordinate 7,822 downwards.
CCACGACCACCGGCGGCTGGCCGTGTGGCTGCGGGCCGCGGTACGCCGCCTCTCGGTACGCGGCCAGGAACTCGCGCATGGCGGTCAGCGGCCCGGCGTAGTGGTGGCCGCGCACCTCGCTGACCGTGTCGCGATGGCTGGCGCCCACGCCCAGCAGCATCCGGCCGCCCGACAGCTCGTGGACCGTCGCCGCGCCGGCGCGCATGGCCACCGCATCCCGCCCATAAATGACGGCGATGCCCACGCCCAGCTGGATTGACTCCGTCACTGCCGCCAGGTGGCCGAGCAGTGCGAACGGGTCGCGGCCGGCGGTCTCCTGGGTCCAGAAGGTGTCGTAGCCGGCGGCCTCAGCCGTGCGGGCGAAGGCCACGACCTCCCTGGCTGGCAGCCGGTCGAAGTTCGACCAGACTCCGGCCGGGCCGATGTGAAGGCCGATGGGCTGCGCCACCGGGCCGTTAGCCGGCGTTGGCCAGGCCGATGCGGCCGCGGTCGCGCGTGAAGCGCGCCCGATACACCGGATTCGAGACGCGCGCGTTCACCGCCGCCGCGTCGAGCGGCTTGGCGGAGCGCGGCGGGGCGTATCGGCCGCGGTCGAGGATGGCGGTGGCCAGCTCACCGGCAGTCTGCGGTCCGCGCTCGCCGATGATGGCCATGATCTCCTCGTGCAGCGGCACGCGCGTGCCGGTCGCGGCAGGCGCCACCTTGGTGGCGGCGGCCTTGGGCGGGCGGCCACGGCGCTTGGGCGCGGACGCGGCAGGTGCCGCGTCGGGACCAGGCTCGGGTGCTGCAGCAAGCGGCGCCGGTGCGGGCGCAGCAGCCGGGGCAGCGGCCAGCGTGTCCAGGCGGCGCGCCAGCTCGTCGACCCGCTTGCCCAGGGCCTCGACGGCCTGCATGGCGGCATTCGCGGCCGCCGGTGAAGGAGCGGGTGCCGGAGCGCCGGAGCGCGCGGCGTCCAGGCGTTCCTCCACCCAGCGCGTCACCAGCTCACCCGGACGCAGGCCCTCCTCGCCGGCGAGCAGCTTCAGCGCGGCCAGGCGTCGCGGGTCGAGGCGAATGGACATGCCGCCCTCATCGCGGCCGGCGCCGCCACGCGGCCCGAAGGAGCGTCCGCCGCCACCACCCGGACGGGGTGGATATCCGCTGCGATCGCCGCGGTCGCGCGGCGGGCCGGCATAGGAATCACGGTCACGGGGCGGTCCGGCTGGGCGGCCACCGGGACGTCCCCCCGACGGTCGTCCGCCTCCCGACCTGCGGTCTGATCGTCGGTCGTATGTCATGGCCGGGAACGATAGACGCTAAGCCTGAGCAGCGCCACAGGCGAACTCGTCTGATACCGAAGAGAAGGCAACGCGGCCGGCCAGTCAGAAGCCGGAGCTGCCGCCTCCGCCACCGCCCCCGCCACCTCCGCCGAAGCCGCCACCGCTGCCACCGGACGAGCTGGAGGGCGGCGACGAGCCCATGCTTCCCAGGGAGCTGAACATGCCGCCCACGTCCGGCGTGCCACCACCGGAGAACAGGCCACCCAGCCCGCCCGAGCCGCCGGAGCTCATGGGGTTGCTGCTGAACGACGACGGTGAGCCACTGCCAATCCAGGTCGGGTAGTAGGTGGCGGTCGCCATGCCCTCGCGCATCGCCGCCAGCGTGCGCTCGAGCACCTCGGCAATCTCCTTGTGCAGGCCGAGCGCGATTCCCCACACCACCGCCTTGTCGGGCGTATCGGCCAGGACGCGAACCTCCTCGTTCTGCACGACCTGGTTCATGTCCTGTGCCTGCTTGAGGGTCTTCTGGAGGGTCCTCCGATAGGCCTTCAGCATGGCGTCGACATAGGCGCCGTTCTTGGTGCGCTGCGACATGGCGGAGCCGAACGCGATGGTGCCGATGCCGCCCACGCTGACCGCCGCGCCAAGGAGGGTCAGCCCCGACATCGGGATGACGTAGCCCAGCAGCACGAGCACCCCCGCAGCCACCAGCTCCAGCACGCCGATGGCGATCCAGCGCGTGATCATGGGTGTGGGGCGCTGCGTGAGCCAGCCCAGCCGCACGGCATCCTTCTCCAGCTGTTCCTTGAGAGGTGACAGGCGCTCGTTCAGGTGCCACAGCGAGGTCCGCGTCACAACGTCGTCGCTGCCCGCCGAGCGACGGATGACTTCGTAGGCCTCGGCCTCGGGACCGGGCAGCTGCTCGCGGTCGCTAGGCAGCGGCAGCACGTCGATGGCCGGGTCGATCAGCGGGTCCGCGTCGTCGTCGCTCTTGACCCTGTTCACCTGGTCCAGGTTGCGGAAGCGGATGTAGCCGCTGCCCGCCAGCTCGACCAACGTGGTGTTGATGCTGTCCTGAGTTGCGCGACCGGCGCGCAGCACGGTGGCCAGCGGTGGCGTCATGTCGGCTGGCGGGCCGGCCATCAGGATCGACGGCGAGTCGGTCAGCTCCGGATCGTCGCCATGCCGGTGCCAGGCGGCGTAGGCCACGCCAAGCGTGAGCAGCAGGGCCAGCAGGCCGCCGGGCAGGCCGACCATGGCGTTGATAGTGCGGTACGTCTCGAGGCGGGCAGTGGCATCGGGCGTGATGGCAGCGTCGACCCGCTGCACGGCATCCAGCAGGCCCGCGCCGAGCCGGCCGGAGCGAATGGCCGGAATGATGACGCGGTCGCGCAGCGTCGTCTGCGGATCCTCCGACAGGTAGACGGCCTTGAACCCGCTGCCGGCGTAGGTGCTCAGCTGCCCGTGCTGGAAGGTCGTGTCGTCGAAGCTGAGGAGGATGACGAAGCCGTCGTCGAAGCCACGCCGGCCGATCCCCCATTCGTCCATCAGCCGTCGCGCATCGGCCAGGTTGCTGTCGCCGTCCACGCCCGGCGCGACGCGCGCGAAGATCACCAGCTCGGCGCCTGATCGGTTCTCGATGGCGTCGATGCGCTCCTCGAGCGCAGCCTCCTCGCTGTCCGTCAGCGATCCCGCCGGGTCGTAGACACTGACGTTGAATACCGGTTCCGGGAAAGTGAGCTGCGTGCCGCCGAACAGGCCAACCAGCCACGGCACGCCCACCTGCGCGCCGAGCACCAGCACGATGGCGATGACCCACCAGTTCGACCATCGAAACACGTTTCGCAGCATGGTCTGCAGCATAGCGGGCCTCTCGACGACGGCGGCCGATTTGGCACGGCTCCTGCAATCAGTCACCCTGTACTCAGCGATCGGCGGGGATTCCGGCGCACGGCGCCGGTTCATATCACCCGATCATCTGCGGCCGCACTGTCGTGGCCGTGCCCCGCCGCCGAACCACGAGGAGCCTTTTCACCGTGCATCGACGCCTGGCGGCGCTGTGTGCCGCCTGCCTTTCCGCGTTCGTGCTGGCCTCAGCTCAGCTGGTGGCTGCCGCGACAGTCAATCTCACCATGTCGGGCGCACCCGCCTTCGGGCGGCCGTCAGACCGGCTGGAGACCGAGCTGCTGCCTCGGCCCAACCGCGACGCCGTGGCGGATCAAGTGCGGCGCAAGCCATCTCCTGAGCGGCGGGAGCAAAAGCCGAACCGAGACAGGCAGCCGGCCCGCACTCAGCGGTCGGCTCCGCCCTGGCCGCACATCGGCGGGACCGCCAGCAACTACCCCGGCACCGCAGGCTGGCCGGGCCAGGCCACGGTTGCCCTGCCAGGCCCCATGGGCGGCCGATACACCGGCGCCGTCAACGGCGCGGTCACCGTCTGCGCGGACCGCTGCGTCAGCCTGCCAGTGGTCGACTACTGCGACTGCTACTGGGGGACGGCCGACCAGCGGGTCGTCGATCTCTCGCAGGCTGCCTGGCCGATGGTCACCGACCAGCCGCTGTCAGCCGGCCTGGTGCAGGTGACCGTGATCCTGGACGACCCGGCGATGGCGGCTGTCTGGTACGGCCGCTAGGAACGCCGGCGGCAGCTGACCGCTAGCGGCAGCTGACAGCGACCGAGGCCGGCGGGCGGCTCAGCCCGCCGATCCTGCCGTCGAACGTGCCGGTTGCGCCGCCGTCGACCTGGCCGGTCGCCATCGGCGCGCCGCGCAGCAGCCGACCCTCCGCGTCGAGCGCCTCCAGGCGGCAGCTGGGCGTGCCGCGCCCGGTGCCCTGGTTCATGACCTCGATCGTCACCGTGGCCCCGTCGGCGGTGGGCGTCATGCTCAGCACTTCCGCGTCCCACGGGCCGACGCCGCGCATCGCGAAACTGGCCCACAGCGCCAGGCCCACCACGCCGGCGATGATCGCCACCGCCACGGTGCCGTGGTACTGGCTGGCCGAGGGTGTCGCCATGCCGGCGCGGTTGCAGACCTCGCAGATCGACTCATCGGGGCCGATCTCGCGGCCGCACTTGTAGCAGTGACGTGGCGGTCGAGGGTCGATCGCTGCAGGGCTGTCCATCAGGCGGCCGGCGCCAGGCGCTCGCCCGCCGGAATCGGCACCGACAGCCAGTTCTCCTGCGGCGCCAGCGGGCAGCTCCAGCGCGCGTCGTAGACGCACGACGGGTGATAGGCGTAGTTGAAGTCCAGCACCAGCTCGTCGCCGGTCGAGCCCAGGTCGGCGCCCTTGGCCGAGTCCCACAGGTAGCGGCCGCCGCCGTAGGTCTCCGCGCCGGAGGTGGCGTCGCGGAACGGGATGAAGATGCCGCCCGCATACTCGTTCAGCCAGTAGACCGCCAGCCGCACGGGCGTGCCCTCCACCTCGAAGGAGACAGAGCCGACGCGCTGGAACGGCATCGCCGGCCCTTCGCCGGAGCGCGGCACGTCCGGTGGCTGGGCGTCGGGGTCCGGTTCCAGCCGCGCGGTGAAGCGCAGCGACGGGTCGTGACGCCAGTAGGCGAGGCCCGGAAAGTCGCGCCGCGCCTCCTCCGGAACGGGGGAGGACGGATGCTCGCCAAAGAGGGAATCCTTGGCGGCGCGGAAGGTCACCAGCCGCAGCTGCGGGGCGCGTCGGTCACGGCGCATGGCGGCGTACAGGTCGGCCACCCGGCGCCGCCAATCCACCAGGTCGAGGTGTTCGGACATCGTCAGAAAAGGATACGGGCGGGGCGCTCGAGGCGCCCCGCCCGTATCGGCTCAGCCACCTGAGCTCGTGCTCAGAGGAGGCTGTTGTCCTCCAGGAAGGCCCGGGCCGCATCGGCCAGGGAGGTCTGGTTGACGGTGATCTCGACACCCAGCTGGGTCAGCACCTCGGTGGTCAGCGCCGCGTTGATCGCGTTCAGCGTCTCGGCGAAGTCAGCCGGGGCTGCATCGGCCAGCTCCGCGGTGGCGATGGCGGTGATGTTCTGGGCCGGCTGCAGCGACTTGTCGTCCTGCAGCAGGGTGAGGTTCGACTGCACGATGTCGGGCTGCGTGGTGCAGACCTGTGCCACGTCGATCACGTCGTTGTTCAGCGCGTCGACCATGGCGGTGCTGCATGGATCGATCGAGTTGTCCAGCTCGGCGACCTGATCCAGGTCGATGCCATAGACCTCCTCGAGGCCCGGCCCGCAGACCGGGTTCTCCAGGCAGCCGGGAGCCACGCCCCAGCGCAGGTCGTTGGCCACCTCGGCCACGTCGCTCATGGTGGCCAGACCCAGCTCCTGGGCAGTTTCGGCCCGAACGGCGAAGCCGTCGGCATCGGTCCCCGGAGAGAAGCCGAAGGCGACCCACTCCTTGGAGGCCAGCGGCTCCTGGAGGTTGTCGAGCGCCTCCTGCGGGTCCGACGCGAGCTCGGCCGATTCGGTCAGCTGAGCCGCCAGCCCGCCCAGGTACTCGGGGATCAGGTTGGCATCGCCCGAGTCCATGGCGGCGTGGACGGCCGGCCGCTCGCCGATCTCCAAATTGCGTTCAACGGTGTAGCCCTTGGCCTCGAGGGCCTGGGCGTACATCTCGCCAACGACGGCTGCTTCGTAGAAGCCGGCCGATCCCACCTTGACCGTGGGCTTGGCCGCGCTCTGGGATCCGCTCGCCGCCGTGGACGAGCTGCCGCTCCCACCCGGCGCGCAGGCGCTCAGCGCGAGCACCAGCGCCGCCGCCCCGAGAGCAAGCGTGCGGTATTTCCGCATTGGGTCCTCCTCTGTGGTCCCCCGGTGTTGATGCGGCCGCGAAGGCCGCGAACGGCCAGTCTAGCAGCGCACCTGTGACGAACAGATGTACGGGTCAGGGCACGAGATCGGTTCAGATTCAGGCGGGCTCGATTCCGGTTCCGAGAGGTACCTGGCCGCTTGGTGCGCTGCGCTCCGGGCCCTGCCGCCGGATGCCAGGCGAGGTGACGCGGCGCTCCAACGCTGCGAACAGCAGCTCGGTGAGCAGCGCCGCCACCACCACCAGCAGCGCAGCCGCGAAGACCTGCACCTCATCGCTCAGGTCCAGTCCGGCCAGGATGTACTGGCCGAGGGTGTCGGCTCCCACCAGGCTCATCAGAGGGGTGGTGGCCACGATGGCCACTGCCGACGAGCGAATGCCGGCCATGATGACCGGCAGCGCCACCGGCACCTCGACCCGCCGCAGCAGCTGCAGCTCGGTCATGCCCACCCCGCGGCCGGCCTCGCGCAGGTCGGGGTCCACCTCCCGCAGCCCGGCGTAGGTGTTCGTCACGATGGGCGGGATGCCCAGCGCCACCAGCGCGATCAGCGCGGGCAGGAAGCCACTCCCGGCCCGGGCGAACAGCCCGGTGGTGATGGGATAGGCAATGCCCATCCAGCCCAGTGACGGCACCGCTCGCCCGATGTTGGCGATGGCCACTGCCACCTGCGCCCCGCGCCCGGTGTGGCCGATGTAGAGGCCGACCGGCACGGCGATCAGCACGGCCACCAGCAGCGACGCAGCCGACAGCCCCAGGTGGCCGCCGATGAGCTCAGCCAGCGTGTCGCGTCCGGTCCACTGCTCGGGAGCGGTGAACCAGGCGGCGACCTCGGCCAGGAACTCCATCGGCTCAGGCGGCCCGCACCGCGGCCCACGGGGTCAGGCGTCGCTGGAGCAGGGCCAGGCTCCAGTCGAAGAGCGCCGAGAGGGCCACCACCAGCACCACGCCGGTGATCGTCGCCGTGGGGAAGCGCTGGTTGATGCCGATGTTGACGATCAGGTAGCCCAGCCCGCCGCGCCCGATGAGCGCCGCGATGGTGACCAGGCCCATGGTGGTGACGGTGGCCACCCGCAGGCCGGCGATGATGATCGGCAGGGCAATGGGCAGCTCCACGCGCCACAGCCGCTGCGCCCCGGCATAGCCCATGCCGTCGGCCGCCTCCAGCACCTCGGCCGGCACCGCGTCGAAGCCGGCGATCAGGTTGCGCACCAGGATCACCAGCGTGTAGCTGACCAGGACGATCTCGGCGGTCAGCAGAGTGAGGTGAGTGATCGGGATGAGCAGCACGAAGGCGGCAATGCTGGGGATGGCGTACAGCACGCCGCTGATCCCCAGCAGCGGTCCGGCCAGGAAGGCGTATCGACGTACCACCAGCGCCAGCGCAAAGGAGATGACGAAGCCGGCCGCGATGGCGATGGCGGTGATGTACAGCTGCTCGCCGACCCGCTGGGCCAGGACGTCGGCGTTGTCGACCAGCCAGTCGAAGCGGAAGAAGGGCTGGCCCTCCCTCATGAAGCCGATGCCTCCGCGCCGGCCGGCGCGTCGCTGGCCGCATGCCCGTTCGCCCGCAGCGCATCGGAGATGGTGTCCACCCGGATGAGGCCGATGACGCGCTCCCGCGCGTCGACCACGACGCCCAGCTGCACGCTGGACAGCAGCATCACCGACAGTGCGTCACGCAGCGTCGTCTCGGGCTGCACGGTGGGGGCGCCCGGAGTCGCCGCGGCTGGGTCGATGCTGCCGTCGCCCGCCAGGTCGTGCTCGTCGATCCAGCC
>DATBIY010000020.1:0-16814 GCA_036556695.1 Candidatus Limnocylindria bacterium | reverse complement strand
CGCCGATACCGATCGCTGAAGCGCGGGCCATGCCCGACGGCTCGGTCGTCCTGGTCGAAGGCGTGGCACTGACCGCGAGCGATTTCGGCGACGGCGGGGGCTACCTGGCCGATGCGACCGGCGGCATCGCCGTCCTGCTGTCCGACGGCTCGTTCCAGCGCGGAGACCTGCTGCGGGTGCAGGGTGAGGTGGACGACCGGTTCAGCCAGCGAACGCTGCGCGCGACGGCAGCGGACGTGACGGTTGTCGGTGCGGGCAGCGACCCTGCCGCCCAGACACTTGGAACGGGAGAGCTCGGCGAGGGCCAGGAGGGGGAGCTGGTATCGATCGACGGTTCGATTGTCAGCAGTCTCAGCCTGCTGACTTCGGGCGTCGCGCTCGACGTCGACGACGGCAGCGGCCCGGTGCGAGTGCAGGTCGCCGCGTCGAGCGGCATCGTCACCGACGGTTGGTCGCGTGGGAGCCGCCTGGCGCTGCGCGGTGTGGTCGGGCAGCGCGACTCATCGGGCACCGGCCTGTCCGGGTACCGGGTGCAGCCGCGAGACCAGCTCGACGTGCTGGCGCTGACTCCCCCGAGCCCATCGCCCAGCGCCAGCCCGACGCCCGGTGGAGGCTCGGACGTGATGACCGTCGCCGCTGCGCGTGCCATGCCGTTCAACAGTCGCCTGGCAGTCAGGGGCGTGGTCACCCTGCCGGCTGACCTGGTGGAGGAGGGCACCGCGGTGATCCAGGACGCGACGGGCTGCATCGCGCTGCGCCTGGGTGAAGAGGCCCGAACCATGTCGCTCGGCCAGCTGGTCGAGATGCGCGGCACGCGGGCCACGAAGGCCGGCATGGAAACGTTGCGCGTCACCGAAGCGCCCGCGCAGCTCGGCAGCCGGCCGGAGCCCGAGGCGCGACGCCGCGACACCGGCTCCGCCGGCGAAGCGGACGAGGCCTGCCTGCTCGTGGTTCGCGGGATCGTGACCCTGACGCCACGCCGCACCAGCGCCGAGAACGTGTACTTCGACATCGACGACGGCTCAGGCCCGCTGCGCGTCTTCGTGGCGCCGGGTACCGGCATCGAGACGGATCGGCTGCTGTCCGGCACCGTGGTCCAGGTCACTGGCGTGCTGGGCCAGGAGACCAGCGGCAGCCTTCCGCTGCGGGGCTACCGGCTGTGGCCACGCGCCGCCGGCGACCTGCGCATCGTGGCCCAGCCGGCTGGCGTTCCACCGACCAGCGGCAACGGCCCGACGTCGCACGGCCAAGGGCACAGCTCTGCCAGCGGTGGTGGCGCGCCGACTGGAGCCACGCCGGCGGCCACGGCGCGGATGCCCCAGCAGGAGCAGCCGGTCCTCACCGCCGCTCACGGCGTCGCCCGGGCGCCGATCGCCACGCAGCCGGCCGCGGCAGCGCTGCCCCAGGCCGAGCACAGCGCCGCGGACCAGTCGCCAGTGGCTGCCGGGCTGCTGCTGCTCGCCGCGCTGATGCTGCTCGGCGCCGGCGTGGCGACCGGCTCCCCGGACCTAACGGCACGGCTGCTGGCGGCGATTCGGGGCAGGTTGGCAGGCTCGAGCGACGCCGACGCGGGAATGCCATCGGCCACGGAAGGCGATGAGCACGACGCCGATGCGCCTCCCGCACCGCTGCCGCAGCTCGTCCCGCTGCAGGTCCTGGAGCCGGTGCCGGCCGCCGGCGGGCGCAGCGTGCGTGCGTCGCGACGTGAGCACGAGCGTATACTCCCGCCGACCTGAGGGCTGAGCACGGCTCACGCTCAAACCACGCTCGCACAGGAGGTGCTGCCGCCACGTGACGGAAGTCTCGTCCGCCGATCGGCCGATGACCGGCGCGCGTCAGTACCACATTGCCCTGGAGCGTGGGGAGCTGGCCGAGTACATCCTGCTGGTCGGCGATCCGGGACGCGTGGCCAAGGTGAGCCGCCATTTCGACAGCATCGAGGTGGAGCGCAGCAATCGCGAGATCACCACGACTACCGGTACCTATCGCGGCATGCGCGTGTCGGCCATGTCTACCGGGATGGGAACCGACAACGTGGAGATCGTGCTGGCCGAGGTGATGGAGATCACAGATCAGCCGGCCTTCATCCGGATCGGCTCCTCCGGCGCGCTGCAGCCGGAGATCGCGCTGGGCGACCTGGTGGTGTCCATCGGCGCGGTTCGCCTGGAGAACACCACCGACTTCTACGTGCACCCCGGCTATCCGGCGATTGCCCACCGTGACGTGGTCACGGCCCTGGAGCAAGCCTGCCGTGAGCTGGGCTATCCGCATCACCTCGGCCTGACCGCCACGGCAAGCGGCTTTTACGCTCCGCAGGGAAGGCAGATGCGCACGCTCCCAGTTCGCTATCCTCAGCTCGCGGAGGAGCTGCGGCGCCAGCGCGTCGCGAACCTCGAGATGGAATCGTCGGCGCTGTTCGTGCTGACGGCCCTCGCGGGGCTCCGTGCGGGAACAGTCTGTGCGGCGTACGCACAGCGAGTCGACGGGACGTTCCTGGAGGGTGCGGCGAAGGAGGCCGCGGAGGCACGTTGCATCGATGCCGGGCTCACCGGTATCCACCTGCTCTGGCAGGGAGACCAGGAGCAGGACGGAGATCCCCGACGCCGGTCGTCGTTGACCGGCGGGCGAGGCGGGGAGCAGTAACCAGAACCCGGCGCGATCAGCCGGAGTAAGGAGGCAACCGACCGATGGCGACCAATGCCTACTGCGTCAAGTGCAAGGCCAAGCGCGACATGCTCAACGAGCAGAAGATCACGATGAAGAACGGGAAGCCCGCCACCGAGGGCAAGTGCCCGGTGTGCGGCACCAAGATGTTCAAGATCGGCGGCTGAGGACCAAAAACCCAGTCGCTCCTGCCTGAAGCACATCGCGCGCAAGCGCAACACGGCCGCCCGGCCGGTCCCCGCCGGAGAATCCTCCGGAATGGGCGCCAGCCGGGCGGTTCGTCGTCTCGCGATACAATGGCCACCTGGTGGATGAAGCAGCCGGCCAGCCGATCCTGGCGATCGATCTGGGCGGCACGCAGGTCCGCGCCGCGCACGTCGGGCCCGACCTGGTGGTGTCGCAGCGGCGCGCAGTTGAGACCAATGATCAGGAGGGCGTCGACGCCGTCGTGCAGCGCATCTGCCACCTCGCCGCCGAGGTCCTCGATGAGTCGCGAGCCGCGGGCCTGGCCGAACCCGCCGGCGTGGGCATCTCCTCGCCCGGCCCCCTCGATCCCTGGCGGGGCGTGGTGGTCGCACCGCCCAACCTGGCCGGCTGGCATAACGTCCCGCTTGCCGAAAAAGTGAGCGGCGCCATTGGCCTGCCCGCCTTCCTGGAGCGCGACACGAACGTGGCCGTCATCGCCGAGTGGCAGTTCGGCGCCGCTCGCGGAACGGATGACGCCATCTACGTGACCGTGTCGACCGGCATCGGCGGCGGCGTGGTGACGGGTGGCCGGCCGCTGATCGGCAAGGACGGCACCGCCGGCGAGGTCGGCCATCTCACCGTCGAGCTGGACGGGCCGTTGTGCGGCGACGGGTCGCCGGGGCACGCCGAGGCGATCGGCTCGGGGACGGCCATCGTCCGTGAGGGACAGGCCCTGCTGGACGCCGGCCGCTCGCCTCGCCTGCGCGACATCCTGGAAGCCGGCGGCGACGAGCTCGAAGCCAGGCACGTCGCGCAGGCCGCGGACGACGGCGACGAGGCCTGCCGCGCCATCCTGGATCGGGCCTGGCTGGCCATCGGCGCCATGTGCGCCGGGCTGGTGAACGTGCTGAACCCGGAGGTCATCGTCCTCGGCGGTGGCATCGCCAGGAATCGACCGGAGCTGCCCGAGGTGGTGCGCCGCGAAATCGACCGCCGCGCCTTCAGCATCCCGGCACGTCGCGTGCGCATCGCCGCAGCGGAGCTGGGGGACGATGTCTCGCTGGTCGGCCTGCTGCCCATCGTCAATGAACGCCTGCATGACTCCGCCTTCGGGCGGGCGCCGCAAAGCACCGTGACCGCATGAGGAAAACTTCCGTGACCCGTATCGGCATCAACGGCTTTGGCCGTATCGGCCGCCAGACCCTCAAGGCCATGCTGGAGCGCCATCCAGACGCGCTGGAGGTGGTGGCCATCAATGACCTGGCGCCCACCGCCACCAACGCGCACCTCTTCAAGTACGACTCGACCTACGGCCGCTTCGAGGGCGAGGTCTCGGCCGGGGAGGGCCAGATCACGGTCGACGGCCATGAGATCAAGGCGTACTCGGAGAAGGATCCGTCCGCCCTGCCCTGGAAGGAGCTGGGCGTCGACCTGGTGATCGAATCGACCGGCATCTTCACCGACGCCACCAAGGCGAAGGCCCACCTCGACGCCGGCGCGCGCAAGGTGATCATCAGCGCCCCCGCCAAGAACGAGGACGTGACGGTCGTGCTGGGCGTCAACGAGGGCGCCTACGACCCCGAGCAGCACGCCATCGTCAGCAACGCTTCGTGCACCACGAACGGCCTGGCGCTACCGGCCAAGGTGGTGTGGGACTGCTTCGGTATCGAGCGCGGCCTGATGACGACCGTGCACTCGTACACCAACGACCAGAACGTGCTGGACGTCTACCACAAGGACCTGCGCCGGGCTCGCAGCGCCGGCCAGAACATCATCCCCACCACCACCGGTGCCGCCAAGGCGCTGGCGCTGGTGATCCCGGAGCTGAAGGGCAAGTTCGACGGCTTATCGCTCCGCGTGCCGACCCCCACGGTCAGCATCATCGACTTCGTGGCGGTCACGTCCCAGCCGGTCACCACCGAGAGCGTCAACCAGGCGCTCCGCGAGGCGGCGGACGGGCCGATGAAGGGGCTGCTGGGCTACACCGAGGAACCGCTGGTCAGCATGGACTTCAAGGGCGACGAGCGCTCGAGCATCATCGACGGCGCGTCGACCATGGTCACCGGTGACAACCTGGTCAAGGTGGTGGCCTGGTACGACAACGAGTGGGGCTACAGCTGCCGCGTGGCGGACCTCGCCAAGTACATGGCCGATCGGCTCTAGGCGGGCCGATGAACAAGAAGACGGTCCGGGACGTCAACGTCCGCGGCAAGCGGGTCTTCCTGCGCGCCGATCTCAACGTGCCCATCGACGACGGCCGCATCACCGATGACACGCGCATCCGGGCCAGCCTGCCGACGCTGGTCTACCTGCTGGAGCACGGGGCCAGCGTGGTGCTGGCCAGCCACCTCGGCCGGCCGAAGGGCAAGGTCAACGACGCGCTGCGCCTGAAGCCGGTGGCCGATCGGCTGGGCCAGTTGCTGGGCCGCCCGGTGCGGATGACCGGTGACGCCCTTGGACCCGGCGTGGTGACCGCCGTCGAGAAGCTGCGTCCCGGCGACATGCTGCTGCTCGAGAACCTGCGCTTCCACGCCGAGGAGGAGGCGAACGACCCGGAGTTCGCCAAGGCGCTGGCCGGCATGGCCGATATCTACGTCGACGACGCGTTCGGCTCCGCGCACCGTGCCCACGCCTCGACCGAGGGCATCACCCACCACCTGCCGGCGGTGGCCGGTTTGCTGATGGAGCGCGAGGTCACGTCGTTGTCGCGGCTGATGGAGAAGCCGGCGAAGCCCTTCCACACGGTCATCGGCGGCGCCAAGGTATCGGGCAAGCTGGAGGTGCTGGAGGCGCTGCTGTCGCGCTGCCAGGCCGTGCTGGTGGGCGGTGGCATGGCCAACACCTTCCTGGCGGCACGCGGCCTTTCGCTGGGCAAGAGCCTGGTGGAAAGCGAGCAGCTCGAGAACGCGGAGCGGATCGTGGCCGAGGCGCGGCGTAAGCGCGTGCGCTTCATGCTGCCGACCGACGTGGTCATCGCCGCGCAGGTGCACCCGCGCTCCCAGCGCCAGGTCGTGGCCGTCGACCAGGTGCCCAAGGACTGGAGCATCGTCGACATCGGGCCGCAGACGTTGGCGGCATACACCGAGCACCTTGGCAAGGCCAAGACCATCTTCTGGAACGGACCGATGGGCATCTTCGAGATCGCGCCGTTCGCCGAGGCGACGAACGCCATGGCCCGCTTCCTGGCGGAGCGCAGCAAGAAGGGCGTCGTCACGGTGGTCGGTGGGGGCGACTCGGTCGCGGCGGTCGAGCAGCTGGGCCTGGTGGACCAGATGAGCCACGTCAGCACCGGCGGCGGCGCGTCGCTCGAGTTCGTGGAGGGCAAGACCCTACCCGGCGTGGCGGCGCTGCTGGACGCCGACGAGCCGCCGAAGCCGGCCAGGAAGCGCAAGTGACGACGTTCATCGAGGACGTCGCCGCGCGCGAGGTGCTCGACTCGCGCGGCAATCCCACCGTCGAGGTGGACGTGGTGCTGACCGGCGGGGCGCTGGGCACGGCCATCGTTCCGTCCGGCGCCTCGACCGGCGCCCACGAGGCGGTGGAGCTGCGGGATGGCGACGCCGACCGCTACGGCGGGAAGGGCGTCCTGACCGCGGTGCGTCACGTCAACGAGACCATCCGGCCGGAGTTAGCCGGAACCGATGCGGTGGACCAGGTCAGCGTCGACCGGCTGCTGATCGAGCTCGACGGCACGCCGAGCAAGGGCAAGCTGGGCGCCAACGCCCTGCTGGGCGTGTCGCTGGCCGTGGCGCGCGCCGCCGCCGACGCGCTGGGGCTGCCGCTGTACCGCTACCTGGGCGGCGCGGGGGCTCGGGTGGTGCCGGTGCCGCTGGTGAACATCCTGAACGGCGGCAAGCACGCCATCGACTCCACCGACTTCCAGGAGTTCATGATCGCGCCGCTTGGCGCGCCCACGTTCCGCGAGGCGGTGCGCTGGGCGGCGGAGGTATTCCACGCCCTGGGCGGGCTGCTGCACGAGCGTGGCTTCGCCACCACCGTAGGCGACGAGGGAGGCTACGCCCCCAGCCTGGAGAGCAACGAGGCCGCGATCGCCACGGTGCTGGAGGCCATCCAGCGCGCGGGCTATGAGCCCGGCAGCCATGTGGGCATCGCCCTGGATCCGGCCACGACCGAGCTTTTCACGGATGGCCGATACGTCCTGGCGCGCGAAGGACGCACGTTGACGTCCGAGGAGCTCATCGGCTTCTGGGTCGACTGGGCCGAGCGCTACCCGATCGTCAGCCTGGAGGACGGCCTGGCCGAAGATGACTGGGACGCCTGGCAGGCGCTGACCGAGCGCGCCGGTGATCGGCTGCAGCTGGTGGGTGACGACCTGTTGGTCACGAACACGGAGCGCCTGGCGCGCGCCATCGAGCTGAAGGCGGCCAACAGCATCCTGGTGAAGCTCAACCAGATCGGGACGCTGACCGAGACGATCGAGGCGGTGGAGATGGCCCAGCGCGCCGGGTGGACGGCGATCATCAGCCATCGCTCCGGCGAGACCGAGGACACCACCATCGCCGACCTGGTGGTGGCGCTCAACACCGGCCAGATCAAGACCGGCAGCATGAGCCGCGGCGAGCGGACGGCGAAGTACAACCGCCTGCTGCGGATCGAGGAGGAGTTGGCCGATGCGGGGGAGTACGCCGGCGCACGAGCCTTCGCCCGCGCGCCAGGCTGAGCGGGGCGGGTCTAGCCCTCGGCGGGCGCCTCGCCGTCGGTGTCGGACTGCTTCCGGCGGCGCGCTGCCGCGGACTCGCGGGATGCGCGGGTGACGGCCACCTTGGCCTTGCCGGCAGCGGTCCGCGGCCGGTCGGCGGCCTTGGCGGCAGCGGCCTTGGATGCCTTGGCTGCGGCGACCTTCTTGCGCTGCGCGGTCTTCGTGGCGGCCGACTTCTTCTTGGGCGCGGCCACGTCGGCCGCGGCGCCGTCCAGCAGGTGGGCGGCGTTGGCCTTCGCCATCAGCCGGCTCTTGCGGCGGGCGGCGTTGTTGCGGTGGATGATGCCCTTCTCGGCGGCGCGGTCCAGCGCGCTGATGGCGGCGGTGATGGCCTCAGCCCCATCTCCCTCGGTGCGGCCGAGCGCGATGGCGCTGGCGCGCTGCACGAGAGTCTTCGCCTCACTGCGCGTCCGTCGGTTGACGGCGCGGCGGCGAAGTGCCTGGCGGACGCGCTTGAGCGCCTGCGGTGTGCGCGCGCCCTTCCAGGTGCGAGCCTTTCTTGCCACGAACGATCCTCGAAATGAATGTCTTGGGGCACAAAATGAGCGCCGCGGGAAGGCGGCTGCTCGGCGGCGGAGTATAGCATCCGGCAGCCTCACGGCCAACCAAGGGTCCCGGTCGGGGAGTACCACGGAAGTTCCGCTCGACACGCCGCCGGGGACGCTTCACAATCCGGCGTGCGTGTCCACGCATTCCGAGCCGGCATGCAACGCTGGGCTGGATGGTGGCGTCATGGAGGAGTTGACCTGTCGATCCGCTGCACCGCAGCCCTGCCGCAGAGGCGGTCAGGCATGGTTGCCTGCATGACAGGCAGCAGAGCGTGATCCGGAAACCATGACCACCCCGACCATAGCCGCCCGAGCCCGCGTGATGACGCTAGCCGCGCCAAGCCGGCGCGGCTTCCTGATGGGCTTCCTGCCCACCCTGCTGCTTGGCCTGCTGGTGCTCATCGGCGCCTCAGCCGGCGTCGCAGTGTCGTATTCGGATCGCATCTTGCCGGGAGTCAGCGTCGCCGGAGTGTCCATAGGCGGTCTCGATCGTGACGCGGCCGAGGCGCGACTGCGCGCGTCCTTGCCCTCGCTGAGCGAAGGCACGCTGACCCTGCAGCTCGACGACAAGACTCGTGCGATACCCGTCGCGGACCTGGGACGCGACTACAACATCTCCGCCATAGTCGACGCGGCGTTCGGCGTGGCACGCGCCGGCAACCCCCTGACCGATGGCGTGGCGCGACTGCGGACGCTCGTCCGCCCCACCACCCTCGCGGGCGCGAGCGTGGTGCAGGAGCCGGCGGTCATCGACGAGATCGTGGCTGCCGCCGTGGCCGACTACGACCATCCGGCCGCGGATGCATCGGTGCGTTTCCGCAAGGGCGAGTTCGTGGCCCGGCGTGGCACCGAGGGCATCGCCGTGGACGCCGCAGCGCTGCGCTCAGCCCTGGGCTCGGCGCTCGGCCTGCCTCGCGCTGACGTGACGCTGGAGGTGCCGGTCGCGCGCACCGAGCCGGCGATCACCAACCGTGAGGCCATGGCAGCGGCCATCTCCGCCAATTGGATGAGCCGGCAGCGCCTGGAGCTCACCGGCGCGCGCGACGCCAGGCTGTGGATCGCGCCGGCCAAGCTCGCCGGGCTCATGGTCTTCGGCGACCTGCCCGACGGCCGCTGGGGCGTCTCCGTCGATGAAGAGGCGCTCGCAAAGCTGCTGAAGCCCATCGGCAAGCAGATCGCGGTCGCACCGCGCAACGCCTCGTATGCGTGGGGGCCCAGCGGCATCGTGGGCTTCTACCCGGGCGAGGATGGACGCAAGCTGAAGCTTGACGCCAGCGTCACCAGCGTGGTCGCCGCGCTGCAGCAGCGCGCGGCCGGATCGCTGCGGCCCAGCGCCGCGCTGGCCGTCGGCACGGTGAAGCCGGCACTGACCAACGAGGAAGCGCGCAAGGCCGCGCCGGAGATGCGGCGGCTGTCGACCTGGACGACGTATTACGTGCCCGGCGAGGGCAACTTCTGGAACGCCAACATCCACATTCCCGCGTGGGACCTGGACGGCAAGGTCATCGCGCCGGGCGAGTGGTTCGAGTTCTGGCAGGGCATCGGCCCGGTAACCCTCGAGCGCGGCTACGGCTACGGCGGCGCCATCATCGGCGGCCGATCGGTCCCGAACGGCGCTTTGGCGGGCGGCATCTGCTCGACCTCAACGACGCTCTTCAACGCCGCGATGCGGGCCGGCCTGGAGATCGGCCAGCGGACGAACCACTCCTACTACATCGAGCGCTATCCGATGGGTCTGGACGCCACCGTGCTGAAGACCGATACCTGGGAAACGGACATGACCTTCCGGAATGACACCGCCAACCCGATCGTCATCCGCTCGTACACCGGCAACGGCTTCGTGCGCTTCGACATCTGGGGCATTCCGGACGGCCGGACGGTCCAGCTCTCCAGCCCCGTCACCAGCAACCACGGCACGGCTATCTGGACGACCGTCACCAATTCCAGCCTGGCTCCGGGCACCAGCCGCATCGTGGAGTACCCGCACAACGGCTTCGACTCGGTGGTCACGCGGTGGGTCCGCGACGCCAACGGCAACCTGATCCACGAGAACACCTGGTACAGCCACTACCGCACGGTGAACGGCATCACCGAGGTCGGCCCCAAGCGTTCCTCGGACTGACCTCGCGATGGCCATCGCGTGGCGGCTCGGCCTGGCAATCCTCCTCGGGTTTGCTGCGTTCTATGTCCTCGCCCCGCTCAGCGGAGCGGGCGGCCGCTGCTACGAGTGGCCCCTCGGGATGGAGGTCCCCTGTGGGATCGAGTTTGCCGTGGTGACCGGCGTAGCGGCCGGAGTTCTTGTCGCCCTGGGACTGCTCCTGGCGAACCGTCGCCGCGTGACCTAACCCCACGCTGAAAGCATGCGCTGCTGACCGCAGTCGCACCGCAGCGCCCATCCGGCAACGTGATGGCCATGGATCGGCTCTCGTTCATATGGGCGCTTGGGGCAGTCGTCTCGGTACTCCTCGCGCTCTGGTCGCTGCCATTCGCTGTAGTCATGGATGGGTTCTCGAGTGGAGCGCCACTGGGCTATGGCGAACCTGCGCTCCTCCTGTGTCAGGCGGGGATCTGCGTGGCAGGGATGGTCGGTCGGCTTCGGTCATTGCCACTGCTAGCAATATCCGTCGGGTCCCTGTCCGCAGCGCACGCCGCGCTGTGGAGCATGGTCTGGACCACGTTCGACACGGTCTTGTGGTTGCCCTGGGTTGCACCGCTTCCCGTGGTCATTCCGGCGCTGATCCAGCTCGTGAGCCTGGCGCGTGAGCACAGCTGAAGGCGGCTGACTAGGGTGAGGCGTGGCGGGCTCGGCCCGCTGCGAGTTGCAGCGCCGAGCGAGGGCCGAGACCGGCGCGCCACACACAACCAGTAGACTCCTGCCCCGTGATCCCCCAGGAGCGCATCCGCAACTTCAGCATCGTCGCGCACATCGACCACGGGAAGTCGACGCTGGCCGACAGGCTGCTGGAGCTGACCCACACCATCGATCGGCGCCAGATGACCAGCCAGGTGCTGGACTCCATGGAGCTGGAGCGCGAGAAGGGCATCACCATCAAGGCCCGCGCCGTGCGCCTGCAGTACGACGCGCAGGACGGCCAGACGTACGCGCTCAACCTGATCGACACGCCGGGGCACGTCGACTTCACGTATGAGGTGAGCCGATCCCTGCAGGCCTGCGAGGGCGCCATCCTGGTGGTCGATGCCAGCCAGGGCATCGAGGCGCAGACGCTGGCCAACGTGCACCTGGCCATGCAGCAGGACCTGGTCATCATCCCGGTCCTCAACAAGATCGACCTGCCGGGAGCCGATCCCGAGACGGTCATCGCCGAGCTGGAGGACACGCTGGCGATCCCGCGCGAGGAGGTCATCCTGGCATCGGCCAAGGAGGGGACCGGCGTGCCGGACGTGCTGGAGGCCATCATCCAGCGCGTCCCGCCGCCGCGCGGTGATCCGAGCGCGCCGTTGCAGGCGCTCGTCTTCGACAGCCACTACGACCCGTACAAGGGCGTGGTGGCGTATGTCCGCGTGGCCAACGGCACGCTGCACGACCACGAGCGCATCCGCTTCATGGCCACCGCCGCCGAGAGCGACATCCTGGAGCTGGGCTATTTCCGCCCGCAGCCGGTACCGACCCGCAGCCTGACCGCCGGCGAGGTGGGCTACGTGGCGTCGGGGCTGAAGAGCATCGCCGACGCGCGGGTGGGCGACACGCTGACCGACGCGGACAAGCCGGCCCCGGCGCCGCTCCCCGGCTACAAGGACGCGCTGCCGCTGGTGTTCGCCGGCATCTACCCGCTGCGCGGCGACGACTACCCGCTGCTGCGCGAGGCGCTGGAAAAGCTGCACCTCAACGACGCCAGCTTCGTGTACGAGCCGGAGTCCAGCGTGGCGCTGGGGTTCGGCTTTCGCTGCGGCTTCCTGGGCCTGCTGCACATGGAGATCGTCCAGGAGCGCCTGGAGCGCGAGTTCGACCTGGACCTGCTGGCCTCGGCGCCGAGTGTCGAGTACCGCGTCCAGCGGATGCATCGGTCCGAGGAGGTGGTGGTCGACAACCCGGCCAAGATGCCGGACGCCGGCGAGATCGAGACCATCAGCGAGCCGTGGGTGGCCGTGCAGATCATCACCCCCACCGACTACATCGGCCCGATCATGGAGCTGGCCACGACGCGCCGCGGCACCTTCGGCCAGATGGAGTACCTGGACCCGAAGCGCGTGAACATGCACTTCGAGCTGCCCCTGGCCGAGCTGATCATCGACTTCTACGACCTGCTGAAGAGCCGCAGCTCGGGGTACGCCAGCCTGGACTACCAGTACATCGGCTATCGCCCCGGCGACCTGGTCAAGCTGGACATCCTCGTGAACGGCGAGCCCGTGGACGCGCTCTCCCTGATCGTCCATCGGTCCAATGCCCAGCGCCAGGGCCGGACGCTGGTGGAGAAGCTGAAGGAGCTGATCCCGCGCCAGATGTTCGAAGTGCCGGTCCAGGCGGCAATCGGCTCGCATATCATCAGCCGCGAGACGATCCGGGCCATGCGCAAGAACGTGCTGGCCAAGTGCTACGGGGGTGACATCACTCGCAAGCGCAAGCTCCTCGAGAAGCAGAAGGAGGGCAAGCAGCGCATGAAGCGGATCGGGTCCGTGGAGATCCCCCAGGAGGCATTCCTGGCGGTGCTGCGCATGAACGAGGCCTCGTAGGTGAGCTTCGACGAAGCGCTTCGCCTCTCCATCGCCGTCGGGCTGACGATCTTCCTGGTTCTGCTGCGCTTCGACTCGGAGCGGATCATGCGCTCCGACTACTTCCGCTACCGCTATCCGTGGCTGGGGCCGGTCAGCTACTACGGCCTGGTCATCCTCTTCGCGCTGGGGATCGTGTTCATCCTGCCCAACGGCCGCGGGCACCTCTTCCTGACGCCGGCCGAGCCGGGAACCATGGTGCCGACGCTGCTGTGGTTCACGGTGGTCGCGATCCTCAACGCGGTGGCCTTCGCCTTCCGCTGGTACGGGGGCATCACCCCGCTGCCCACCAGCCTGCTGCCGTCACGCCTGCTTGGCACGGCCGCCAGCGCGGTCGCCGACGAGCTGCAGTTCCGCTCGATCGTGCTTGGACTGCTGATCTTCGCCGGCATCCCCGGTGGCGTTACTGCGGCGGTGGTCATCCAGGCACTGCTCTACGGCCTGGCGCAGCGACGCCTGTGGCGCGAGCGGCAGTGGTACTTCCTCATTGGCTCGGTGATGCTGGGCTACGCCTGCGGCTGGCTGACGATCACCGCCAACTCGGTTGTGCCGGCCATCGTGGCCCACTTCCTGGTGATCGCCGCGCTCTTCGCCTTCGCCGGAGGCCGTCTGCGCCAGCGGCCCATCTAGGGGTCGCCCTCGCTCGACTTGCGGTTTGTCGGCTGTGGCCGCCATTCCGCGGGTCGCGTGCGCTCGACTTGCGATATGCGACTGGCGGTAGCGTTAAGTCGGTCCAGCGCCATCCCGGCCGCGTTCCGGACGCCAGTTGAGCGTGAAAGCGACCGAAACCGCCGGTCCTGGCGGCCCTCGACGCACTTAACGCTACTGTGGAGCGCATGTCGGCAGTCGGTGAGTCCGCAGCAGCGGCAGCGCCAGTGAACACCCCCAGCCACCACCTGTACGTGCACGTGCCCTTCTGCCGGCTGGTGTGCGCCTACTGCGACTTCGTGACCGTCGGCGGCCGGGCGGCAGACATCCCGCGCTACGTCGCTGCGCTCCGCGCGGAGCTCGCCCTCCGCCCCGCGCCGGGCGTCCTGGCAACGGTCTACTTCGGCGGCGGAACGCCCTCCCTCCTCAAGGCCGATGCGGTGGGCGGCCTCCTGGCCGCGGCGGAAACGCGCTGGCGCGCGACCCCGCAGGAGGTGACGCTGGAGGCGAACCCCAGCTCCAGGGAGGCGCCGGACTGGGCCGGCCTGCGAGGCGCCGGCGTGAACCGCATCTCGCTGGGCGCGCAGTCGCTTCGCGACGCCGACCTTCGAGCACTGGCTCGCGGGCACACCGCAGCCGAGGTGCGCGCCGCGTTCGCCGCGGCCCGCCGCGCCGGGTTCGACAACGTCAGCCTGGATCTCATCTATGGCATCCCCGGGCAGGCGCTCTCCGGCTGGCGCGCCAACCTGCGGGCCGCGCTTCGACTCGAACCGGAGCGCATCTCGCTGTACGCGCTGCAGCTTGCGCTCAGCCCGGACGAATGGGCCGCAGCGCCCCGTCCCGGCGCCATCCGCTGGCGCCGGCGGGTGGCCGCACGGCAGGATGACGCGGAGGCATCGGCGCAGTACCGGGCGGCCGAGGAAATGCTCGAAGCCGCAGGGTATCGCCACTACGAGCTGTCGTCGTGGGCGCGACCGGGGTTCGAGTCGCGGCACAACGGGGCGTACTGGGCGCGGCGGGCGTACACCGGCATCGGCGCCGGCGCGCATTCGTACGACGGGGTCGCGCGGCGGTCGTGGAACCAGCGCGACCTGGATGCATACCTGGCCGATGTCGTGGCCGGCCGCCTGCCGGAAGCCGGCTCCGAGACGCTCGACGAGGCCACGCGGGCGTTCGAAGCCGTGGCGCTCGGCCTGCGGCGCGTCGACGGCCTCAGCCGCGCGGAGTTCCAGGCCGAGTTCGGCGCGGACCCGGTGGAGCGCTTCGCCGATGCCGTGGCATCCACCGTGGCCGACGGGCTGCTCGAGCTGGGGCCTGACCGCATACGGCTGACGGCCGCCGGGCGGCTGCTGGCATCCGAGGCGCTGATCACGTTCCTGCCGGAGCGCGCCGTGGTGGGTGCGGCCTGATGCGGCTGCCGCCGCAGACGCTGGAGGCCATCGCCGACGGGCTTATCGATCGCGCCTTCCGGCGTTGGGAGAAGCCGCGGGTGAAGGAGGGCGGGCGGCAGGTGACGGGCATCGGCGTCATCGGCTTCGAAGAGGTCCAGGCGGTGGCGCGCGAGGATATGACTGAGGAAGAGGCGCGCCGTGCCGGCTTCGGCTCGGCTGCAGAGCTGCTCGGCTTCCTGGACCGCAAGCCGGTGGGCGAGATCTACCGCGTGCGGCTGCTGGTGGTGGGGCCGGACCCCCGCATCGCCTTGCGCGCTGCGCTGCCGAATGAGACAGAGCTAAAGCAGCTCGAGCGCCGGCTGGCCAGGCTGGATCGGGCGAGCAAGGACGGTCCGTGGACGCGGCAGGTGCTGGAGCTGATCGACGAGCATCCGGAGCGACGGGCGGGCGACCTGGCGGCCATGCTCGGACGCGAGCGGCTGCCCTTCAAGGTCGACGTGCGGAAGCTGAAGCAGCTGGGCCTGACGGAAAGCCTGCCGATCGGCTACCGGCTGTCACCGCGCGGTCGAGCAGTCCTGGATCGGCTGCGCTCGATTCGTTGACACTCACCCGGGCGGATTGGTACCATTCGCGCAACGAATTAGCACTCTCGGCCATAGAGTGCTAACGGGAGGAGGCAGCCGCATCTCGAGAGCGGAGGACGCATGGCCAAGGATCCCATCGAACAGGTGCAGAAGAAGGCAGCCGGCCGCATCGCGCTGACGGAGCGGCAGCAGTCGGTGCTGCGCGCCGTGGTCGAGGACTACGTCATGACGGCGGTGCCGGTGGGCTCGAAGAGCCTGGTGGGCCGCCACGGGCTGAGCGTCAGCTCGGCGACGGTCCGCAGTGCCATGGCCGAGCTCGAGGCGCTGGGCCTGCTCAGCCATCCGCATACCAGCGCGGGGCGCGTGCCGTCGGACCTGGGGTATCGGCTCTACGTCGAGTCGCTGATGCGCGAGTCCGTCCTGGACCGGGTGGACCAGCTGATGATCCGCCACCAGTTCGCGCAGGTGCAGCTCACCAGCAACGAGTGGCTGCGGCTGGCGGCGTCGATCCTGGCCGCCAGCACCAGCTCGGCGGCGGTGGTCACGCCGGCCCGCTCGCGGCGCGCGAAGTTCTCGCACGTTCAGCTGGTGGAGCTGGCCGATCGCTCGCGACTGTGCGTGCTGGTGCTAGGCGACGGCAACGTCGTCCAGCGCCGCCTGGACCGCGGGACCATGGAGCGCCTGGCGGCGGAGAACCCGGTGAGCCAGACGGACCTGGACCTGGTGGCCGCCACGCTGAATGCCGATCTGCCCGGCCTCTCGGCGCCGCAGGTGCGCCGCAGGCTGTCCCGCCTGGGGCCGCTGGCCGCCCACGTGGCCGAGGTGGTGGCGCAGGTGCTGGAGGAGGCCGACGGCATCGTCGTCGAGGAGGTCTTCACCGACGGCATCAGCAACGTGCTCGAGCAGCCCGAGTTCGCGCAGAGCGCGAAGCTGCGCCGCGTGCTGGAGGTCCTGCGCCGCTCCGAGTTCGTGGAACAGCTCTTGCCGGTCCTGAGCCGCGGGCAGGGCGTCCACGTCATCATCGGCCATGAGAACACCATCGACGCCATGCATGAGGTGAGCCTGGTGTTCGCCCCGTACGGGGAGCCGGACACGGCACTCGGCGTGCTGGGTGTGCTGGGACCGACTCGCATGCCCTACCCGCGCGCCATCCCGACGGTGCGCTACCTGGCCACCCTTATGAACGAGCTGATCAGCACATCCCATTACGGCGAGACCCATGACTGAACCACGAACCAACGGCGACGCCCGCGAGGCGGCCACCAAAGAGACGACTGCCACCGAAACCACGGAGGCGACCGACGAGCGGCGCGGCAAGGGCCCGTCGCGGGCCGAGCTGATG
>DATBIY010000019.1:0-39300 GCA_036556695.1 Candidatus Limnocylindria bacterium | reverse complement strand
CGGGGCCGCCGCGCAGCCGCTCAGTTGATGGTGCTGGAGCCTCCCGGCGCAGTCATGACCCGGGGAAGTGGCGCCGGCTCGGCGGAGCCATTGAAGGTCAGCGCCCCGTCCGGCGTGGCGTCGACCACGACGGTGGAGCCGGCCGGAAACTCGCCGCCCAGGATGCGTCGGGCCAGCGGGTTCTCGATGCTGCGCTGGATGGCACGCCGCAGCGGGCGGGCGCCGTACACCGGGTCGTAGCCCTGGCGCGCAACCAGGTCGCGGGCGGCATCGGTCACCTGCAGGGAGATGCGCGACTCCTCCAGGCGCCGGCGCACGCCCTCGAGCAGCAGGCCGACGATGCTGGCCAGCTGCTCCTGGGACAGCGGCTGGAAGACGATGATCTCGTCCACCCGGTTCAGGAACTCCGGCCGGAAATGGTCGCGCAGCTGCCCGCGGACCGACTCGGACGCGCGCGCGAAGGCATCGGCTCCGCCCTCCGCGGCCTCGATCAGCGTGCCTGAGCCGATGTTGCTGGTCATGATGACCACGGTGTTCTTGAAGTCGACAGTGCGGCCCTGGGAGTCGGTCAGACGCCCGTCGTCGAGCAGCTGCAGCAGGACGTTGAACACGTCCGGGTGCGCTTTCTCGATCTCGTCGAACAACACCACCTGGTACGGACGACGCCGAACCGCCTCGGTCAGCTGGCCACCTTCTTCGTAGCCCACATAGCCTGGCGGCGCACCGACCAGCCGTGACGTGGCGAACTTCTCCATGTACTCGCTCATGTCGATGCGCACCAACGCGTTCTCGTCGTCGAACAGGAACTCGGCCAGGGCGCGGGCCAGCTCCGTCTTGCCCACGCCGGTGGGCCCAAGGAAGATGAATGAGCCGATCGGCCGCTTGGGGTCCTTCAGCCCTGCCCGGGCGCGACGGATGGCGTCGCTGACCGCCTGGACTGCCTCGTCCTGGCCGATAAGCCTGGCGTGCAGCCGATCCTCCATGCGCAGCAGCTTCTCCTGCTCGCCCTCCATCAGCCGCGCGACCGGGATGCCGGTCCAGCGGGCCACCACGGCCGCGATGTCGTCCGCGTCGACCTCTTCCTTGAGCAGCAACGAGCCCCCGGCCTTCAGCTCGGTCAACCGCTCCTGCAGCTCGGCCAGCTTCTGCTCCAGCTCGCGAGCGCGGCCGTACTGCAGCTCACTGGCGCGCTGGTAGTCCTGGGCGCGGGTGGCAGCCTCGATCTCAGGGCCGAGGCGCTCCTGTTCCTCGCGGGTGGCGCGGATCTGGGCCACGACCTCCCTTTCGCGCTCCCAGGCCGCCTTCATGACGTCGCCGCGCTCGCGCAGGTCGGCCAATTCCCGCTCCAGCGCGTCGAGCCGAGTCTTCGAGGCCTCGTCCTTCTCCTTGCGCAGCGCCTCGCGCTCGATCTCGAGCTGCATGCGCCGCCGCTCGATCTCGTCCAGCTCGACCGGCATGGAGTCCATCTCCATGCGCAGCCGGCTGGCCGCCTCGTCGACCAGGTCGATGGCCTTGTCCGGCAGGAAGCGCTCGGTGATGTAGCGGTTCGACAGCACCGCGGCGGCGACCAGCGCGCCGTCGGTGATGCGCACGCCGTGGTGGACCTCGTAGCGCTCGCGCAGGCCGCGCAGGATGGAGATGGTGTCCTCCACGTCCGGCTGGTCGACGACCACCGGCTGGAAGCGCCGCTCGAGCGCCGCGTCCTTCTCGATGTGCTTGCGGTACTCGTCCAGGGTGGTGGCGCCAATGCAGTGCAGCTCGCCGCGCGCCAGCATCGGCTTCAGGAGGTTGCTGGCATCCATGGCGCCCTCGGCCGCGCCGGCGCCGACCACGGTGTGCAGCTCGTCGATGAACAGGATGATCTGTCCCGCTGAGTCGGTGATCTCCTTGAGGACCGCCTTCAGGCGCTCCTCGAACTCGCCGCGATACTTGGCGCCGGCGACCAGCCCACCCAGGTCCAGGGCCACGACCCGCTTGTCGCGCAGTCCCTCCGGGACGTCACCGCGCACGATGCGCTGTGCCAGGCCCTCGACGATCGCCGTCTTGCCGACACCCGGCTCGCCGATGAGCACCGGGTTGTTCTTGGTGCGGCGGGACAACACCTGGATGACACGCCGGATCTCCTCGTCGCGGCCGATCACCGGGTCCAGCAGCCCGCGGCGGGCGGCATCGGTCAGGTCTCGGCCGTACTTCTCCAGTGCCTGGTAGGTGGCTTCCGGATTCTCGCTGGTCACGCGCTGGCTTCCTCGAATGGCGGTCAGGGCTTCCATGACCGATGCGCTATCGAGCCCGTGGTCGGCGAGCACGCTGCGTGCCTCGCTGCCAGTCCCGTCCTCGATGATGGCGAGCAGCAGGTGCTCCGTCGAAACGTACTCGTCGTGCAACCGCTCGGCGATGGCATGCGCCTCGGTCAGCACACGGCGCGCCTCGTTCGACAGGCTGAGCTGGGTCGCACCCGCCTGACCGGAGACCCGCGGCAGCCTGGCCAGCCGCTCGCGAGTGGCCGCGGCGATCTGCGCCGCGTCGGCGCCCGCGCGATCCAGCACGGCCGGCACCACGCCGTCCGGCTGGTCGACCAGGCTGAGCAGCAAATGCGCGGCGGTCAACTCGGGGTGGCCCTCGCCCTCGGCCATCTGCTGTGCCGCCAGGATCGCCTCCTGCGCCTTCGTGGTGAAGCGCTCGGTGCGCATCAGTGCACCCTCCCGTCACGGCGCGGGTCTGGCTGCGGGTGACGGCCCAGCACGGAGCCGATGTCCTGGCGCGCCTGCTCGTCGAGCTCCGGCAGCACGACGCGGACGCGGACGATCAGGTCGCCCTTCTCGCCCTTGCCGCCGCGCTTTGGGAGGCCGCGGCCGCGCAGGTGGACCTCCTGCCCGTTCTGGGTGTTCGGCCGGATGCGCAGCCGGGCGCTGCCGCCCGGGGTGGGGACCGGCACCTCGGCGCCGAGCAGCGCCTCCGACAGGGTCAGCGGCAGCTCCGTCACCAGGTCGGCGCCTCGCCGCTCGAAGCGCGGGTCCGGCTTGACCCGCACGGTGATGAGCAGGTCGCCGGCCGCACCGGCCGATGCGCTCCGCAGGCCACCGCCGCGCAGCTTGATCTTCTGCCCGTCGGTCACGCCGGCCGGGATCTTCACCTGCAGCCGTCGCCCGTCGACGTCGACCATCCGCTCCCCGCCGCGCACGACCTCCTCAAGCGTCACCTCGGCCACGGCCGTGGCGGTAGGCTGCGAGGTCGTTGCGCTCCGGCGTGCGCCGCCGAGGTCGCCGATGTCGAAGATCGTCTCGAAGCCGGCCGTGCCGGAGGCGCCACGCGACGAGCTGCCGGCACCCATCGGTCCCGCACCCGCGGAGCCGGAGGCCGAGCCGCCGAAGAAGGACTGGAAGAACTCGCTGAAGCCGCCGAGGTCATCCGGGCTGACGCGCCGGTATTCCCAGCGCGTGCCGCCGGGAGCGCCGCCGAAGCCGGCCCAGTCGGTGGCCCCGCCACCGAAGCCGGCCTGCTCGTACGCCTGCCAGTTGGCGCCGAGCTCGTCATAGCGCTTCCGCTTCTCCTGGTCGGAGAGGACGGCATGCGCCTCATTGGCTTCCTTGAAGCGGCGCTCGGCCTCCTTGTCGCCCGGATTGCGGTCAGGGTGGAGCTCCCGCGCCAGGCGGCGGTAGGCCTTCTTGATCTCGGCCTGCGACGCTGTCTTGGGCACGCCAAGAACCTGGTAGTAGTCCTTGTACTCCATCTGTGACCTAGACCCCCGCTCGGCCGGACCCTACGCGATCCCGGCGGGCGGCTGCTCCACCTTCGGGGGCGGCGTGGCGGCCACGGGCGCCTCGTCGCCCTGCTTGCGGCCACGGCGCCGCGGTGCTGCCGCGCGCTTCTGGCGCTCGGCGCGCTCCGCCTTGATGCGCTGAGCCGGACGGGCCCTGCTGATCAGGGCCTCGTCCAGCACCTCGTCCATGGTCTCGACCGGCACGATGCGCAGCTGGTTGCGCACGTCCTCCGGCACGTCGACCAGGTCCTTCTCGTTCCGCTTGGGGATGAGGACCGTCTTGACGCCGGCCAGGTGCGCCGCCAGCAGCTTGCTTTTCAGCCCGCCGATGGGCAGCACCCGCCCGCGCAGCGTGATCTCGCCGGTCATGGCCAGGTCGCGCCGCACCGGCTGACCGGTGAGCAGGCTGGCCATGGCGGTGGCCATGGTGACGCCGGCGCTCGGCCCGTCCTTGGGGGTCGCCCCCGCCGGAACGTGGATGTGGAGCGTCTGCTTCTCGAAGGTGGCCGGGTCGATGTCCAGCTCCTTGGTCCGGGCGCGGATGTAGGAAAGGCCGGCACGCGCCGACTCCTTCATCACGTCTCCCAGCTGGCCGGTCAGGATGAACTCGTCCTTACCCTCCATCCTGGTGGCCTCGACCTGGACGATGTCGCCGCCTACGTCGCTGACCACAAGTCCGGTGACCATGCCGACCTGGTCCTCGGCCTCCAACTCGCCGTACTCGAAGCGCGCCGGGCCCAGGTAGTCCTCCAGCTGGTCCGGCTCGACCGTGACCTTGACCTTGCTGTCGTCCGCCACGCGCCGCGCCACCTTGCGCGCCACGTTGGCGATCTCCCGCTCCAGGTTCCGGACGCCGGCCTCCTTGGTGAAGGCCTGGATCAGGCGCACCATCGCCGGCTCGCTGATCTCCAGCTGCTCAGCCGTCAGCCCGTGGTTCTCGAGCTGCTTCGGCATGAGGAACTTCTGCGCGATGCGCAGCTTCTCCAGCTGGGTGTAGCCAGGCAGCTGGATGACCTCCATCCGGTCGCGCAGGGCGGCCGGGATGGTGTCCAGCATGTTGGCGGTGGCGATGAACAGGACCTTGGACAGGTCGAACGGCACCTCCAGGTAGTTGTCCTGGAAGGTGTTGTTCTGCTCTGGGTCGAGCACCTCGAGCAGCGCCGACGACGGGTCGCCACGGAAGTCCATGCCAACCTTGTCGATCTCATCGAGCATGAACACCGGGTTCGCGCTGCCGGCGGTCTTGATGGACTGGATCACGCGGCCGGGCAGCGCGCCGATGTAGGTGCGCCGGTGTCCGCGGATCTCCGCCTCGTCGTGGATGCCGCCCAGGCTCATGCGCACGAACTTGCGGCCCATGGCGCGGGCGATGCTCTTGCCCAGGCTGGTCTTGCCGACGCCGGGCGGGCCCACGAACAGCAGGATCGGGCTGCGGATCTTCTCGGCCAGCTTGCGCACGGCCATGTACTCGACGATCCGCTCCTTGGGCTTCTCCAGCCCGTAGTGATCCTCGTTCAGGACCTTCTCGGCCTCGCCCAGGTCCAGGTTGTCCTCGCTCTCCACGCCCCACGGCAGGCTGACCAGCCAGTCGACGTAGGTGCGAATGACGCCCTGCTCGGGGGAGGCGCTGGGGATCCGAGCCAGGCGGTCCACTTCCTTGAGGGCCTTCTCCTTGACCTCGTCGGGCATGGCCGATTCCTCGACCTTGGTCCGCAGCTCGCTGGCCTCGGCGACGGACGGGTCGTCCTCGCCCAGCTCCTTCTGGATGGCCTTCATCTGCTCGCGCAGGATGTACTCGCGCTGGGTCTTGTCCATCTCGGACTTGACCTCGCTCTGAATCCTGCCCTTGAGCTCGAGCACCTCGATCTGCTTGGCCAGGAACTGACTGACCACCCGCAGCCGCTCGGTTACGTTGACGGTCTCCAGCAGCTGCTGGCGCAGCTCGGTGCTCATCTCCGGCGAGTAGGCGACCATGTCCGCCAGCAGCCCACCATCGGTGATGTTGCGGGCAGCCACGGCCACCTCGGGCGGCACCGACGCGCCAGAGCTGACGTACTGCTCGATCTGCGCCTGGACCGATGCCATCAGCGCCTCGACCTCCAGGTCGTTGCCGGGCTCATCGGCCACCAGCTCGACCCGCGCCTCGAGATGCGGCTCGGTCTGCAGCAGGTCGAGCAGCCGGATGCGGCGCTGTCCCTGGACGATGGCGCGAATGGTGCCGTCCTGCAGGCGGATGACCTGGGCGATCTTGGCCAGGGTGCCGATGGGGTACAGCTCGTCCGCGGTGTTGACCTCCTCGGTCTCCGAGGAGCGCTGCGTGACGAGCGCCACCGGTTGCGAGGCGCGGACGGCGCGGTCGAGCGCCTTGACGCTGCGATCGCGGCCGACCTGCAGCGGCACGATCATCTCCGGGAAGATCACCGTGTCG
Organism: Candidatus Limnocylindria bacterium; assembly: GCA_036556695.1. Taxonomy (GTDB): domain Bacteria; phylum Chloroflexota; class Limnocylindria; order QHBO01; family QHBO01; genus DASSCW01. The sequence continues at coordinate 33,112 of DATBIY010000019.1, read as the reverse complement.
CGCAGCGCGACCAGCGGCAGGACCTGGATCTCGTCCAGCTCGCGCTCGGCCGACTGGTCAGCCGGCTGATCCGCCGTCTGGTCGGCCGGGGAGGCTGTGTCTCGAGTTTCGTCGTTCATGTGTGTCTTATCTGTCCCTTCGGCCGAGTTCGGCGGCCGGGCCGGTGGTGGCCTCGTCCGGTTCGCCTTCCTCGACGAAACGCTCGACATCAGCTGCATCGAACAGGTCGTAGACCCGGATCTTTCCAAGTTCCTCGAGCTGCAGGATGACTTTGACGCCCGCCAGGTTCACCCCCTGGCGTCGGGTGAGAAAGCGGATGATACGCACCCGCTGGATATCGGCCTCCGAATAGAGCCGGAGGTTGTTGCGCCGCTGCGGACAGAGGAGACCCTCCTCCTCGTAGATCCGCAGCGTGCGCGGGTGGACGCTCGCCAGCTCGGCGGCGATGCTGATGAAGTACCGCGGCCGGTGCGGGTCGCGGAGCGAGCTCAACGCTCGTTCCGCTGTCTTGGCGTCACGACGACGGGTTGCCATCGGCCGATGACTCGACCTGCTTCGGCGCCGGCTTGACCTGGATCTGGCGCGGCTTCACCTCTTCCGCCTTCGGAATGGTGAGCGTCAGCACGCCATTTTCGAAGGTGGCAGTGGCGTTGTCGCCCTGGACGCGAACCGGCAGCTGCAGCTGGCGGTGAAACGTCCCGTAGCGGCGCTCGCGGTACAGGTACTGGTCACGCTCGACCTTCTCATCGGCCTTGAACTCGCCGCGAATGGAGAGCGTCTGGCCGGTGATGGTGATGTCGACGTCCTCGGCCTGCAGGCCCGGCAGCGCGGCGGTCACCACGATGTCGTCACCGGTCTCGTGCACGTCGACGGCTGGGGCGTGGGCTTCGCCATTGGAGGATCGCCACGTCAGCGGGCTGACGAACGAGTCCTCGAAGAGGCGGTCCATCGCCTGGCGCAGGGTGACCATTTCGCTGAACGGATCGAATCGTGTGAGATTTGCCATGGTTGGAAACTCCTTCGGACCTCCATCACGCGGTGTGAAGTTGGAACGTGGGAATACCCTAATCTCTGACAATATCGTTGTCAAGAGTTCTGGCGGTATCGCAGCCATGCCCGCAGAGCGGCCAGGCGATGCCGGGCGCGCCCCCGTTCGGGCCCGTCGAGCGCACGGTCGCCGTAGCGCGCCAGCTGGTAGGCGGCTGCCAGCCGACCCAGCGCAGGAGTCGCCAGCCCCGTCGCTCGCGCGCGCTCTGCGTGGCCGGCGGGTGTCTCGCTGGCAGCGCGTCGCCAGCGGCCGTCCCTCTCGAGCGCGCCCAGGGCTGCCAGGTAGGCGCCGATGGGGTCCTGGGTCCCACGCCGTGCTGCTCGTACTGCGTGGGGTGCCGCCTGGGTCGGCCGTTGGTCGGCCGGCGGGAGCACGATCTCGCGCTCCTCGAAGCCAGGAGCGACGAGCTGCCGCATGCGTCGGCGCTCCTGGCGGCGCATCCACAGCATGACGCCCAGCACGAACAGCTCGAAGACCAGCAGGCTGGCGACCACCACGTAAAAGATGATGGCCGGCAGGGCGCTCGTCTCCTCCGGCCCGGTGATCCGCAGGTTGGGGAGGCGGATCTCGCCCAGACCGAAGCCCTCGGGCAGAAGCGGCTGGATGGCGTCGGCCACGATCGCCGCCAGCAGGAACACCGGGCTGGCGATGATCACCAGCAGGAACAGCACGCTCTGCAGCGGGCCGGCCATGGCGGCCAGCAGGCTGCGCGCCGGGATGCCCAGGAACGCGGCCGCCGGCACGGTGATGGCGGTGAGCGCAAGGGCCAGGCCGATGACCATCACCAGCCACGAGCGGTTGCCGCGCCAATCGCTGCCGGTCGAGATGCGCACCGCCTCCAGGCGTGCCAGCCCGGTGGCGGTGAAGGCGGAGCCGATGAAGAAGATGGTCCCCACGAAGGCCGCCGCCATGAAGCGGTCCTCCAGCGGCCCCTCGGCGGCGGCATGGCCGATGAGCCATGGCACGGCCAAGCCGGGTACCGCCCAGCGCAGCAGTCGGGCCTGCAGCAGGTCGTCGTCCTCGCGAGTCCGATGGACCTCGCCCCGCCAGAAGGCCAGCGCTCCCACCCAGCCAGGGCCGTGGAGGCCAAGCGCCAAGAGCAGGTTGCCCTCCGACAGCGCGGTGCGGACCGCGGGGTCCAGCAGCCAGCAGAAGGCGCCGGCTACCAGCGCCAGCAGGGGCAGGCCCAGCGCTTCGGCGCCGGCCGAGGTCCAGCGGCTGCGTCGTCCCCAGGCCATGCCGGCCCAGGCCATGAGGCCAAGCTCCACTGGCCCGAGGTAGGCCACCTGGCCGGCCAGTGCCTGGAGCGCGGCATAGAGCACCGCCAGCCAGCTGCCCTCGGCGAGCACCTGGGCCGCCGGCAGCAGGACCCTAGCCGGCCACGGCGACCGCACGCGGATGCTCCCAGTTCGGCTGCAGCTCGGCGCTGCTGGCGGAGATGCCGACCCGTCGAGCCGCCGCCGCTCGCTCAGCGGCATCGGCACCGACCAGCACCAGCTCCACCCCGTAGCCCGTTCGCTGCATGCGCCGCAGCGCCGGCAGGACAGTGGCTGGCTCGCGGGCAGTCAGCAGGATCATGTTCGTGCCCGGCGCGACGCGGCGCATCAGCCAGGCCAGCAGGTCGGGCAGCGGTGCTGAGGCCACCGGCCCGATGCGCGCCAGCAGCTCGCCGGCACGGGTCAGCTGCCCCAGCGACGCGCGCGGCGCCAGCCAGGCGAACTTCTGCGGCGAGCCGGCGAACGAGGCGGCGGCCATCCCCAGCGAGGCGCCGTCGGCCAGGAGCCGGCGCGCCAGCGAGGCGGCCACCACGCACAGCTCCTCGAAGGCGTCCTCGTCGAAGGACATCTGCCAGTGCGGGCCGTCGACCGTCTGGGCGTCGATCACCACCACCACCTGGCGGCCCCGCGCCGGCTCCCAGCGACGGCTGACCGTGGCGCCCAGCCGGGCAGTGGCGCGCCAGTGGATCTGCCGCAGCGAGTCGCCCGGCTGGAAGGGCCGGATGCCGGCGAACAGCGCCGGGTCGGCGGTGAGCGAGCTCGCGGCGCGGCGCTCGCCGAGCGGAGCCACGGCCCGCTCCGCGTACCGCACCTCGACGCTGGGCGGGGCCACGACCAGGGTGTCGGGCATCTCGAGCTCCAGATCCACCGCGCGGCGACCCAGGATGTCGCGCACGCGGAGCTGCACCGGGCCGAAGGGATAGGCACCGCGCCGCACGTCGTCCAGGTGGAAGTGGCGCACCACGCGCTCATACCAGGCCAGCGCCCAGCCGTTGCGCAGCACCTGCGCCAGGTTGCGCTCGTAGTCGACGTCCATCTGCGGCCGCTCGCGCACCGTCAGGCCGTGGCCCACCAGGTCGTCGGCGGTGACCCAGGGGAGCGGCAGCGGCTTGCGGTTCCAGACGGTGACGTCCAGGTCCACCACGTCGCCGGCCACCGCGCGGTCCGTGCCCAGCTGCCGCGTGTACTCGACGCGCCGCATGCCGTATCGGCTCCACAGCCCCGTGACGGAGCCGTACCCGACGGTGAGGGCGGCGATCAGCAGCAGCCCCGGCGCCTGCGCCACCACGGCCGCGACGACCATCACCACGGCGAGCGCGATCCAGGCGGCCACGTGCGCGGTCCCTAGGTGGCGGCCGCGTCGTCGGCCAGCGGCACCGGCACGCTGTCGAGCACGTCGCGCACGACGCCGGCCACGCTGGCACCGCGCAGCTCGCGGTCGACGTCGAGCAGCAGCCGGTGCTCCAGCACGGCCGGCGCCACCGCCCGAACGTCGTCGGGCAGGACGAAGTCGCGGCCGTCGAGCATGGCCCACGCCTGCGACACGCGGTACAGCGCCACGCTGCTGCGCGGCGACGCCCCCAGCCGGACGTCGGCGTGGTCGCGCGTCGCCCGCACCAGGGCTACCGCGTAGCGCTCCACGTCATCGGAGACGTGGATCGATCGCGCGGCCACGCGCAGCGCCAGCGCCTCGGCCGGCTGCACCACGCTGGGCACGTCCTCCAGCGGCTCGTCCGCCGCCTGGTGGCGTCGCGCGATGCGACGCTCGGCGGCTTCATCGGGATAGCCCATGGCAATGCGCAGCAGGAAGCGGTCGAGCTGCGCCTCCGGCAGCGCGAAGGTGCCCTCCAGCTCGATCGGGTTCTGGGTGGCCAGCACCAGGAAGGGATCCGGCAGCGGCCGGGTCTGTCCCTCGGCGGAGACCTGGCGTTCCTGCATCGCCTCCAGCAAGGCCGATTGGGTGCGCGGCGTGGCGCGGTTGATCTCGTCCACCAGCAGCACGTTGGCGAACACCGGTCCCTCGATGAAGCGGAAGCTCCCGGCCTCCAGGATGCTCGAGCCGGTGACGTCGGTCGGCAGCAGGTCTGGCGTGCCCTGCACGCGGGCGAAGCTCAGGCCCAGGCTGCGGGCGAAGGCGCGGGCCAGCAGCGTCTTGCCGACGCCTGGCACGTCCTCCACCAGCGCGTGGCCGCCGGCGAGCAGCGCGGTGGCCAAGAGGCGCAGCGGCATCTCCGACCCGACCACCGCGAGGCTCACCGCCTCGCCGACGTCGGCCAGGAAGCGTGCGCCGCGGGCCGCCGTGGCGGTCGCGGCGTCCGGGGCGGGTGGCGGCGTCGCGTCGTCGACGGTCACGTCTTCGGTACTCGTCATGGCAGCGTGGCGTTCACCACCGCCCAGTGCTGAGCGCCGAGCGCGGCCCCCTGCGGCGCCAGGCGGAGCTGCAGGACCGGCTCCACCGGCACGGCCACCAGCTCGCTGGCGGCGAAGATTCCCAGGAAGCGCGTCGGGCGGCGCTCGAAGCGCACCACCTCGGCGGTGGCCGTCGCGCCGCCGAGCGCATCGGGCTCCACCCGCACACGCACGTCGCGCAATAGCGCATCGGTTCCGTCGGCGCAATCGGCGGACAGCGAGCCGGCGGCGCACAGCGCGCGCAGGTGGCTCGTCGCCGAGGCCAGCGCTCCGGACAGCTGGCCGGCGGCAGCAGTCGTTGCGACGCCGCTCGGCACGGTATCGCCGCCCCAGCCCGAGATCAGCCGGTCGACGACCGCCGCCGGTGAGGCGGCATGCGCGGCGAACAGCCAGAAGCCGGTTCCCCAGGCGAGCAGTGGCAGCGTCAGCCAGGCCGCTGCCGCGGCTGGCGAGCGGCGCTCGGTCGGTGGCCGCGCCTGCCCGGCGAGCCGATGCGCGCGGCGATAGCTGACCACCGCCTGCAGCGCCCAGATGGCGACCAGGGTCATGCCGGCCACGAACGGCACCAGGTACCAGGTGGTATCGGCCAGCAGCCAGGTCAGCAGCGCGACGATCGCCAGGCCGACTGCCTGCGCAAGCAGCAGCGAGCTGCCGACGTAGCGGCGGCCCATGGCCAGCTCGCCCAGGCCCCAGGCCAGGATGGAGAGGCGCAGCACGCGGCCGGGAGCCGCGGGGCTCACTCGCCGATCAGGAGGTTGCGCAGCTCCGCCTCGTGCTCGGAGGAGGTGACGGCCAGCAGCCGGTCGCCGTTGAGCAGGCGCGTTTCCTGGCGGGCGGCGATGGGCCGGTCGTTGCGCACCAGGACGACCACGTAGCTGTCCTCGGGCAGCTGCACGTCGCGCAGCGTCTGCCCCACCACCGGCGAGCTCGCGTCCAGCTGCGCCTCCACGATCTGCAGCTCGCCGCGGTCCAGCTCGGCCAGGTGCAGCAGGTCGTGGACCGGGATCTCGTGCTCGATCACGCCCAGGATGGCGCGCGTCGGGCTGACGGTGTCGTCGATGGCCAGCTGCCGGAAGAGCGGCTCGTTCTTCGGGTTGTTGACCCGGGCGATGGCGCGCGGAACGTTGAACTTCATCTTGGCCACCTGGCAGGCGACCAGGTTGTCCTCGTCGTCGCCGGTGACGGCGGCCATGACGTCGGCGCGCTCCATGCCGGCTTCCTTCTGGTAGCGGCCCTCGCAGCCGTCGTTGGGGATCACGATGCTGCCCAGCTCGTCGGCGATTTGGCGAGCGCGCGAGGGGTCCTTCTCGATCATGACCACCTCGTGCCCGGCAGCCAGCAGCTCGCGGGTCAGGTAGTAGCCGACGTTGCCGCCCCCGATCACCACCACGTACATGTCAGTCCGCCTCCGCCGCGTCGGCGGCAATCGCGCGATCCGCCTGTGTTGCCGCCTTCGAGCCCTCGACCGGGGCGCCACGCAGCGGCTCGGCGGTCGGAGGCTGCACGTGGCCGTTCGTCGCCTCGGCCCCGTGCTGGGCGGCATTCACGAGCGCGTCCGCCAGGATCACGGTCCGGCAGATGGTCTCCAGGCCAAGGGACCGATACGCCTCGGCACGCAGCGGGTCGTTGATCTTGGCGATCACCCGCGGGATGCCGAACACGTGCTTGCCCAGCTGGGCGGCCATGGCGTTGCGGTTGTCACCCTCGGTGAGGGCCATCAGCACGTCGGCCATCTCCGCGCCGGCGGAACGCTGGATGTCCTCGTCCGCGCCGCTGCCGCGCACTGTCACGCCGCCGAAGGTCGACGGCAGGCGGTTGAAGGCACGCTGGTCGGTGTCGATGACCGTCACGTGGTTACCTTGCTGGTCCAGCTCGGCGGCGGTCCGCGCCCCGACGCGACCGCAGCCGACGATGATGATCCTCATGGCGTGTGTGCCAGGTCCTCCGTTTCGGCGCGCAGGCACCAGACCGGCGCGGTGGAGTTGCGCATGACGTACGGAACGGTGCGCCCGGCGTCCCAGCCTCCGCCGAAGCGCTTCTTATAGCGTAGCCCCATTACGATCAGGTCGACATTCTGCTCGACCGCATCGTCGACGATGGCGGCCCCCGCGGCGCGCGCCTGCGCGATGCCGGTGCGCACCGGGACCTCACGTTCGGTGAGGAACGCCTCGGCGCGCTCGATGACCTCGTCGGCGAAGGCAATCGCCTTGGGGTCCTCGGCGTCGAGCTGCCGCTCGAACGGAACCTCGATGACGTGCAGCAGCGAGACCTGTCCCTCGCTGCCGCTCAGCATCAATGCCGCCAGGCGCAGCGGCGCCTCGTCGGCCTCGGTGCCGGCCAGGGGAACGAGGATGCGCTGGTAGGTGAGGAGTGGCGTCCGCTTCTCAGTGCGGCGTCCGAAGATCATGTGCCCGATATCCTACGGCCCCGCCGTCGCGGTCGACCATCTCGGGCGCGGCATGCGGTGCGCTGGCTCAACGCCCGTAGCTCAGGCGTTCGGCCAGCCGAGCCGGCAGGCCCGCCTCGCCCATCAGCCGCTGGGTCGCCTGGATGTCGTAGCGCACCCGGCGGAACTCGGCAACGCCGCGATCGGTGTCGATGACCAGGTAGGAGGCCGCCGGGTTGCCGTCGCGGGGCTGGCCCACGCTGCCCGGGTTGGCCAGCAGCCGGCCGCCTGACATCGACACCGGCGATCCGGGAGCCGATGGCACGGCCGCCACCTGGCCGTCCTCCGCGCGCCACACGATCGGCACATGGGTGTGGCCGTGCAGGCACAGCCGCGTGTCGAACGAGGCCAGGTTCGCTTGTGCGACGGCCGGGTCGGTGATGTACTCCCACGTCGGGTCGCGCGGCGAGCCGTGGACGGCGGTCAGCTCGCCCTCGCGGCGTACCGCGGGCAGCGCCGCGAGGTAGGCGCGCGCGTTCTCGTCGACGACCTCGGCGGTCCAGCGGATGGCACGCGCCGCATCGGGGTTGAACCAGCCGATGTCCACCTGCCCGATGGCCGCGCCGTCATGGTTGCCCATCACGCTGCGCGCGCCCATTTCCTGCAGGCGGGCGATGACCTCGTTGGGCTGCGGGCCGTAGCCCACGATGTCGCCCAGCACCCACACCTCGTCGATCTCCGGCAGGTCGTCGCGCACCGCGTCGAGCGCGGCCAGGTTGGCGTGGATGTCCGACAGGACGGCGAGGCGCATGGGCTTGCGAGTGTACCGATGGCGAGGCGCCACCGCTCCCGCCTGCCCGTGACGTCGCAGCGCCATGGACAGCGAGGCAGGCCGGAAAGCCGCCGCTCAGCTGAGCGGACGGCGGGCGGGGTCGCCCGGGCGGCGGGGAAAGCGCGCCGGCGTGGGGCGCACCTTGGGCACGACCACGAAGGTGTGGCCGCCCAGTTCGGTGAGCGACGGGCGGATCTCCAGCTCGCCGCCGCCCAGCTGCCCGGCAGCGGCGCGGCCGCGGTGGATTTCGTCGTCGGCGTCGGTGAGCGGCCCCTTCCAGGCGAGCAGCCTGCCGCCGGTGCGCAGCAGCGGCAGCGCCAGCTCGGCGAGCACCGGGATCGGGGCGCAGGCACGGGCGGCGACGAAGTCGTACCGCTCCCGGTGCGCCGCCGCGCGGCCGATGATCTCCGCACGTTCAGCCACCACCTCCACGTTCCGCAGGGCGAGCGCCCGGACGAAGCCGCGCAGGGCACGAGCCTTCTTGCCGACCGAGTCGACCAGCGTCCAGCGCACGTCGGGACGAGCCAGCGCCAGCGGGATGCCCGGCACGCCGCCGCCGGATCCCAGGTCGACCGCCGAGGCGGGCGCCAGCTCATCAAGGATGGGCAGCGCGGACAGTGCGTCCAGGATGTGGAGCCGGGCGACCGCCTCCGGCTCGACCACGCGGGTGAGGTTCAGCCGCGCGTTGGCCGACAGCAGCAGCGCGACGTAGTGCTGAACGGCATCGGCGAAGCCGGGCGGCAGCTCAGGCAGCGCGGCGGAGTCGAGCAGCGCGTCGAGGTGCTGGCGCGCCCCGGCAGCGGCGCCACCGGCCTCCGACGAAGGCTGGAACAAAAGGAAATGCCTCCTCCGGTGGCGTTTCGGTCTTCCCGGTCGCGAGCGGTCTGTCTGGCCGGCTTTCGCATCGGCCCCGTTCGCGCCCAGTTACCGTACTCGGCCGCCGGGGAAGCAGGACGGCGACCATAACAGCGCTTGACGGTGGACAACAAGGTGCTTTTCCACCATTCCGCGCAGTCTTCCACAGAATGTGGATAAGTCGGCCAGATATACTCGATGCCGATGGCGCCCGACCTTTCGCCGACCGCTAGCATCGAGGGGCAGTGGCGGCGACGCTGACCAATCCGCCACCGCGCTTCGCCCACCAGAGCGAGGCCGAGCTGGCAAGGATCCTCGACTTCTACGACGTCGAATGGCGCTACGAACCCGACACCTTCCCCATCTCCTGGAACGCCGCCGGCGCGGTCGTCGAGTCGTTTTCGCCGGATTTCTATCTGCCCGAGGTCGACCTGTACCTCGAGCTGACGACGCTGAAGCAGTCGCTGGTTCGCAAGAAGAACCGCAAGCTGCGGTGGCTGCGCCAGCTCTACCCGGAGGTCAGGGTGAAGCTGTTCTACGCCCGTGACTTCCGTGCGCTGATGGTGAAGTACGGCAGGCTGGACTTCCTGGCCGATGTCGCCGCCATGAACGGCAACGGACCGCTCAACGATCGCCCAGGAGGGGACTGACCCAGCACCATGGATACTCCCGTCGCTACGACCGCTCCCACCATGCACGACGACGTCGAGGAGATCCTGCTCAGCGAGGAGCAGATCCGCGAGCGGGTGGCCGTGCTTGGCGCGCAGCTGGCGGCCGACTACGAGGGCCGCTTCCCGGTGCTGGTCAGCGTGCTGAAGGGCTCGTTCATCTTCCTGTCCGACCTGGTGCGCTCCATGCCGGTGCCGCTCAGCGTCGACCTCATGGAGCTGTCCAGCTACGGCGCGTCGACCGAGTCGAGCGGCCAGGTCCGCATCCTCAAGGACCTGTCAGGGCCGATCACCGGGCGCGACGTGATCGTGGTGGAGGACATCATCGACACCGGCCTGACCCTCAACTACCTGCTCAAGTACCTGCGCGACCGCAGCCCGTCGAGCGTCACCATCTGCTGCCTGCTGGACAAGCCGGCACGCCGCCTGGCCGAGATCCAGATCGACTACCGCGGATTCACCATCCCGGACCGCTTCGTGATCGGCTACGGACTGGACTACGACGAGCGGTACCGCAACCTGCCGTACATCGGCGTGCTGCGGCCGTCGGTGTACGGCGGCTCCTCGCCAGAGGGGTGAGCTGACCCGTGGCCGACGGGGCGCCCCGGCGCTATCGGCTCCCGATCCTGCTGGGCAGCCTGCTGATGGTGGTTGCAGGCTTCCTGCCGTGGTGGCGCGCTGGCGGTGAGCTGGTGGACGGCATCCCGGTGCCGGCCTCGATGGGCATCGGCCTGGAGGGTCCCGGCCTGGTGATCTTCGCCGCGGCCATCGTCACCCTGGTGCTGCTGGACGTGGGCTACATGCGCGGCCGCTGGGGCTTCGTGCTCGACTCGCCGTGGGCCTACCTGGCGCTGGGCGTGGCGGCGGCCGGCGCGCTGGGCTTCCGTACCTGGGAGCTATGGCACCTCGGCTTCCTGCCGCTGCCGCAGAACTCACCGGGGCTGGCGGTGGCGGCGGTCGGCGTGGCGCTGCTGCTGTACGGGGCCGGCACCGGGCTCAGCGTTCCGCGCCGCTACTAGCGACCCACACGTCGGCGGCGTGGGTGTCCGGCCAGCCGGTGCTGCCCACGGCCACGACCTGGCCGTCGTGGGCGATGACCGCGGCCATGCCGCCTCCCGGCAGCGACGCAGCGGACGGCAGCCGCTCCCAGGTCAGCCCACCGCGCGAGGTCCAGGCCACGCCGGTGCCATTGGCCGAACTGGAGACCCAGCCAACGGCCACCAGCCTTCCGCCGAGCCGCATGACGTCGCTCATCTCGGCGTGCGCCCCGTAGGCCGTATCCGACTCCAGGCTCGGAGCCGGTGGCGCCGCCTGCCACCGCACGCCGTCGCGTGACTGCCATGCGGCAGCCATCGACCCGTCACTGCTGCGGCCCACCGCCACGAACCCGCTGCGCGCGCCAGTGATCGAAAGCATCACGCCCTCCATCTCGGGGCCAGCCTCGGAGCGCGTCCAGTCGCGACCGTTACGCGACGTCCAGCTGACGGCGGGGCCGTTCTGCGGATCGCCCGACGTGCCGACCGCCACCAGCTTGCCGCGTGACACGGCCACGCCCCAGACGTGACCGGCGTGCAGCCCCGGTGCGTCCGGCACGCGCTGCCACTGCCGCCCGTTGGCCGAGGTCCAGAAGGCCGCCGAACGACCCTCGCCGAAGGCGGGTCCGGCGCCGCCGGCTGCCACGAAGCCGCCGCGGAAGGCCACCACGCTGTTCATCTCTCCGTGTCCGCTGCTGTCCTGCCCGCGGGCAGGCTGCCACGTCCGACCATCAGGGGAGTACCACGCGACCGGACGGCCCTCGCGGACACCGACGGCGACCACGGCCTCCGAGGTCGCTGCGACGGCCGCCAGACCTGTGCCCTCCCGGTCGGGGACGTTCGGCGTCATCGACCACTCCAGGCCGTCCGCGGAGAGCCACACCAGGGAGCGGCCGGGTGCTGCGGTGCCGACTGCGACCAGGCCGCCGTCATCCAGCTTGGCGACGTCACGCATGCGGGTGATGACCGACGGGTGGCACGGGGAGCATGCGGTGCCAGGTTCGTTCGACGGCTCATTGGTCACCGGTGCGGGCTGCTCGACGCGCGCCTCGCGCCAAGCCTGCGCTCCCTCAGCGTCAGCTTCCTCAGAGCCCGCGGATGACGATGCCCTGGCCCCCGGCGTCACGGACTGGGGAGGCGGGGGAGGCAGGATCACCGAGCTGAGCAGCACCCAGCCGACCACCACCGCGACCAGGGCGCCAACCAGGATGATCAGCGGACGAAGGTCGGGTCGATACTCCGAGGGAGGTCGCGACGCCACGGGACCGCGGTGGTCAGATCTCGCCGAGGTAGGCCTGGCGCACCTGCGGGTTCGCGGCGAGGTTGGCGGCGGTATCGGCCAATAGCACGCGTCCAGTCTGCAGCACATAGCCGCGATGCGCGATGTTGAGCGCCTGCTGGGCGTTCTGCTCCACGAGCAGGATGGTGGTGCCCTGCTCGTTGATCTCGGTGATGATGCGGAAGATCTGCTGCACCAGGATCGGCGCGAGCCCGAGCGACGGCTCGTCCAGCAGCAGCAGTCGCGGGCGGCACATCAGGGCGCGGGCGATGGCCAGCATCTGCTGCTCCCCGCCGGACAGCGTGCCGCCCCTCTGGTTGCGCCGCTCGCGCAGCCGCGGGAAGAGGTCATTGACGCGGGCCAGATCCTCCTGGATCTCCTGCGCGTTGCGCGTGTAGGCGCCCATCAGCAGGTTTTCGTGGACCGTCAGCCGCGAGAAGATGCGCCGCCCTTCGGGCGCTTGGCCGATGCCCCGCTTCACCAGCACGTGCGCGTCGGTCCGCGAGATATCGGCGCCGTCGAAGGTCACCTTGCCCTCGCGCGGGTGCTGCAGTCCGCTGATGGTGTGGAGCGTGGTCGTCTTGCCGGCGCCGTTGGAGCCGAGCAGCGTCACGATCTCCCCGCGGCCAACCGTCAGGTCGATGCCGCGCAGCGCCTCGATGTGCCCGTAGAAGGTGTGGACGCCTTCCAGCACCAGCAGCGCATCGGTCGCACCGTTGCCGTTGCCAGGCTGAACCTTCGCCTCGGCTGTGGCGGTGGTGGCGGCGGCGGGGGTCGGCTCGGTCATGCGCTCGGCGCTCCCAGGTATGCCTCGATGACGCGCGGATTTGTTCGGACCTCTTCCGGAGTTCCCTCGGCGATCTTCTCGCCGTGGTCGAGGACGGTGATGCGGTCGCTGATGCCCATCACCACCCGCATGTCGTGCTCGATCAGCAGCACCGCCAGACCCATCTCGTCGCGCAGCTCTTTGATCAGGTTGGTGAGCTGCACCGTCTCGCGCGGGTTCATCCCGGCGGTCGGCTCGTCCAGCAGCAGCAGCCGCGGGTTGGCCGCCAGCGCGCGAGCCAGCTCCAGGCGACGCTGGTCGCCGTAGGGCAGGTTGCGGGCCGTGGTATTGGCCTGCCGTCCCAGCCCCACGCGGCGCAGAAGCTGCATGGCACGCTCCCGTGCCTCTGCTTCCTCGGCGCGATGCCCCGGCGTCGAGAGGAAGGCGCTGGCCGGCGTGGAGCGCAGCTGGAGGTGCATGCCCACCAGCACGTTCTCGAGGGCCGTCATGTTCTGGAAGAGTCGGATGTTCTGGAAGGTGCGCCCGATGCCGGCACGCACCATGTCGTGCGGCCGCGCGGAGCGGAAGATGCCCAACCGCGTCAGCAGACCCTGGTACCAGAACGGCCGTGCCACCGCCAGGATCAGCATCACGATCAACGCGCCCAGTGCGACCAGGATGGCGATCTCGAGGATGGCGTCGCCCATGAAGGTTCCAAGCACGAACCCGAGGATCAGGACCAGCACGGACGGCACGAACCAGAGGATCGGCTCCGCCCATGCGCGGACCGGTGGCGCCACCAGCCGCAGGCCGCTGAGGTCCACGGTGCCGCCGGTGGGCTCGTAGATGCCGGCGATGATGTTGAAGAAGGTCGTCTTGCCGGCGCCGTTCGGGCCGATGATGGCCGCTATCTGACCGGCGGTGATCTCGACGTCCACCTCGTGGAGGGCCGCCAGGCCGCCGAAGCGCTTGGTGATGCGCTGAGCGCGCAGAACGGTGTCGCTCATCACATTCGCGCCGACGTGTCTTCAGGCAGCGTCAGCTCCTCTAAGCCGTCGTCCTCCTCGGCGTGGAGTTCCTGCTTGCGCCGGATGCTCGGGAAGAAGCCCTCGGGCCGCAGCAGCATCATCGTCACCAGCGCCAGGCCGTAGAGCAGGAACTGGTACTGGATGAAGTCGATGTCGCTGAGGATCGGCACGTCGAGGTTGCCGAAGAAGGAGTTCAGCAGCTTGAGGAACACTGTCTGGATGATGTAAAGCAAGAAGGCGCCGATGGCCACGCCCCAGGCGTTGCCCATCCCGCCGAGCACCACCATGGCCAGCACGGTGAAGCTCACCACGAACTTGAACTGGTCCGGCCCGACGAAGGTGAGCTTCGACGCCGAGAAGACACCGGCCAGCCCCGCGGTCGACGCACCGAGGGCGAAGGCCAGCAGCTTGGTGGTGACGGTGTTGATGCCCGAAGAAGCGGCCGCCAACTCGTCCTCGCGCAGCGCCATCCAGGCGCGGCCCAGCCGGGAGGCCTGCAGCCGATAGATGAAGATCAGGGTGACGGTGATCAGCGCCGCCATCACGATGTAGTAGGCAAAGATCGTGGCGGTGGTGAACTGGAAGCCGAGCAGCTCCGGCGACTGGATGCCGCGCACCCCGTTCGTGCCACCGGTGAAGCGGTCTGCGTTAAGGAACACGATGGGCACGATCTCGCCAAAGCCCAGCGTCACGATCGCCAGGTAGTCGCCTCGCAGCCGCAGGGTCGGCGCGCCGAGCAGGATGCCGAAGACGGCGGCGATGCCGGCGCCGATGAGGACCATGGGCCAGAAGGGGATGTCCAGGCCGTAGATCGGCGACGCGGCGAACGCGAAGGTGTATGAGCCGATGGCGAAGAAGGCGGCGTAGCCCAGGTCCAGCAGTCCGGCCAGCCCGACCACGATGTTGAGGCCAAGCGCCAGCAGCACGTAGACCCCGGCCAGGATGTACGAGTTGAGCCAGGCGGTCTGCGTCTGGAAGCTGCTGAACGGCGGAACGATGGCCAGGATCGGCAGAGCCGCACTGACCAGCGTCATCAGCACGATGATGCTGATGGAGCGATGGCGACGCATCCAGGTCGCCACCGGGCTCGCATTCATGCGTTCGGTGAAGGACCGCGGATCCGCGGCAGTCCGGGTCATGCACGCTCACCAAGCTGCTGCCCGAACAGGCCGGACGGGCGGAAGACCAGCACCAGGATCAGGATCCCGAACACGAACGCGGACGACCACCGGGCGTAGCCGAAGTGGGAGGCATAGACCTCCACGAAGCCGATGAAGAAGCCGCCAAAGGCTGCGCCCGTCGTGTTGCCGATGCCTCCCAGCACGGCGGCGGTGAAGGCCTTGAGCCCCGAGCTGAAGCCCAGCGTGAACACGATCTGGCCGTAGTACAGGCCGTACACGACCGAGCCGGCGCCGGCAAGGGCCGAGCCGATGAAGAAGGTGGTGGCGATGGTGCGGTTGATGTCGACGCCCATCAGCTGCGCAGCCTCGCGGTCTTGGGCGGTGGAGCGCATCGCCCGTCCCAGCCGCGTGCGGTTGACGAAGAACTGCAGGGCGATGATCAGCGAAATGGTCAGGGCGAAGATGAAGATCGCCAGCAGTGAGATGTTCGCTCCCAGGAACTGGAAGCGGATGTTCGGGAAGAGCTTGGGGGTCGTCTCCGGCGACGGGCCGAAGATGACCTGGATCAGGTTCTGGAGGATGAAGCTGACGCCAATGGCGGTCAGCAGCGGTGCCAGTCGCGGAGCCCGCCGCAGCGGTCGGTAGGCGAAGCGCTCGATGATCACTCCCACAACGCCCAGGAAGATCATCACCACGGTGAACACCAGCAGGAGCACCCCGATGAGCAGCACGGGGTCCTCGATCGAGCGGTTCATCATCAGGATGGTGGTGATGAACCACATGGCCGTGAAGGTGCCGACCATGAAGACGTCGCCGTGGGCGAAGTTGATCAGCTCGATGATTCCGTAGACGAGCGTGTAGCCCAGGGCAACCAGGGCGTAGATCGAACCGAGCGCCAGCGCGTTGAAGAACTGCTGTGTGAGGACCGCCGGATCAAACACCGGGGAAGCGACCTCCCTGCGCGCGGGTGAGACAGCAAGCGGGGGTCAGGACGATTGATCCCGACCCCCGCTGCGTCAGAAGCTAGCCGGGCCTATTCCAGCAGGTGACTGAAGTCATCCTGGCTGTCGAAGACCCAGTTCCCGCCACCCTCGGCGGCGAGGTCGACGCCGTAGAACGACATGATGTGCTGGCTGGTGTCGCCGTTCTCGTCGAACGAGACCGGGCCGAGCACCGTGTCGTACTCCGTGCCGGTGTTCTCGAACACCGCGTCACGAACGCCGGAGCGCAGCGACGCCATGTCAGTGGCGCTGGCGGCCGCCGCCTCGATCGCAGCCAGGACGACCTGGGTGCAGGCGTAGGCGGGAGCGCTGTACGGTCCAGGGGACTCGCCGTATTCCGCCTGGTATGCGTTGTTGAACGCATCCGGGTCCGGAATGTCGTGCGGAGCCGCCACGCTGGCGAACGAGTTCGCCGCGGCCTCGCCGGCGATGTTGACGAAGCTGCCATCGGTCTCGCCGTTGCCGTCGACCAGGCCGTCGCCGCCGAAGTACGGCAGGTCACCCATGCCGACGTCGGCCATCTGCGCCCGAACGCGAGCAGCGCCCGTGGTGGTCACGCCACCGAAGAACACGCCCTCGGGATTGTCCGCCTGGGCGGCGGTCAGGATGCTGGTGTAGTCGGCGGTACCGTCAGGGTTCGGAACGCCCTGCCGACCAGTGACCGTGCCACCCAGCTCCTCGAAATGGGCCTCGAAGGTGTCGGCGATGCCGTCGCCGTAGGTCTCGGTGTCATCGATGATGAACACCGACTGGATGCCCTTCGTGGTGAAGGCGTACTCGGCCATCGCCGGACCCTGGAGGTCGTCGGTGGTGGCCATGCGGATGTAGCTCGGATCGTTGCCGCCGCGCAGGTCATCGGCGCCGAACTCGGGCTTGGTGAGCCCCGGGTTCGTGTTCGCCGGGCTGCACTGCAGCAGGCCGGCCTCGGCGGTCACCGGGATCATGGCCGCGCCGACGTTCGAGTTGTACGGGCCGACGATGGCGACCACCGCCTCGTCCGACGCAAGCTCGGTGGCGTTCTGCGCGCCCTGATCCGGGTTGTGCACACCGTTGACGGCGTCATCGCGCTCGGCGATCTCGATGGCATAGCCCGCCACCGCTCCGCCGGCTTCCTTGACGGCGAGCTTCACGCCATTGAGCGTGGGCTGGCCATTGGGTGCCTCACCGCCGGACAGCGGGAGGTCGACGCCGATCTTGATGGTCCCCTTCGACGTGTCACCGCCGCCACCGCTTCCCGACGCCTGTCCACCCGGCTGGCACGCTGCCAGTACGAGCAGTGCGGCGACCGGAACGGCCGCCAACCGGAACTTCCTCATTCCACTCCTCCGAACGAACGCGGACGCGAGCGGGCGACTCGAGCCCGGCTCGAAATGTGCCGCGCATATTACTTGCGGCCGTCCGGCACACGCAAGGGTTTCGCTTGAATGGCAGTCGCCTGCGGGCTACGGCCTCGTACCTCACGGTACGGGCGGCGGGCCGCCTGAGGTTCAATCCCGGCGGCCGCGGCCGCGGCCGACCCGCTCACGTGCTACACTTCGGACGGTACGACTCGCAGCCATCGTGCTGCGCATCGCTCCCGAGAGGCCTCCGTGGAGTTTCACATCCGCAGCGCCCGCCTCACCGACGTCGACTCCGCAATGCGCTTGCTGCTACGCGGTGACGAGGATCCAGGCGAGCAGCGCGGAGACGCCGACCGGCTGAGAAGCCTGCTCTTCCTTCCCGCCGCGACCGTGATCGTGGCCGAGGCAGAGCGCCGGCTGGTCGGAGTAGGGGTCCTCTCGATCCGGCCCACTGTCCGCCAGGCATCCTTCGTCGGAGTCATCGACGAGCTGGGACTGGAGGGCGGCCCGGGACGAGCGACGCGCGCGGCGGCGGCGAGCGCCACTGGCCGATCCGAGGTGGGCAGCGCGATTCTCGAGCACCTGATCTCATCGGCCAGGAACAAGGGCTGTGCGCGCGTGGAGGTCACCGATCCTCTCGCGGCCGCGGAGACGGCGCTTCTCAAGGGAGCCGGCTTTGCGAGGCGAGGGGCGCTGCTGAGCCGCGCTATCGGCTGAGGATTCGTCCTCGAGAGGCCGATGAGCGCGCCGGGCCGGGACACCGCGACCGCCAGCCGCATCAATCAACACCACAGGAGAAGAGCTCAAACCGTGAGCAAGAACGTGGCCGTCTTCGTAGACGTTGCCAACCTTTACTACTCGGCCCGCGGGCAGGAGGTCGACGTCGATTACGTCGCCCTGCTCAAGGCCGCCACCAAGGGGCGCGACCTGATTCGCGCGTATGCCTATTCCGGGCTCGACCCGGAGAACGAGAACCAGCGGAAGTTCATCGACTTCCTGAACAAGAACGGATACAAGGTCGTCCACAAGGACATCCGCAAGTTCGGCGACGGGCGCGTCAAGGCGAACCTGGACATCGAGCTGGTGGTTGACCTGTTCCGCCTGGCGAACCGCATGGACATCGCGGTCATCGTCTCGGGCGACGGCGACTTCGCGCCGGCCATCCGCGCCCTCCAGGACGTGGGCGTGCGCTGCGAGGTCATCAGCTTCCGCCCCAACACCTCGTCGGACCTCATCGCCGTGGCCGATGAGTTCATCGACATCATGAAGATCGCCAGCATCGGCCGGGCGGAGAAGAAGGCCGCCGCCAAGGGGATGAGCGCCCCGGAGATGCCTGCCAAGGAGGTCGTGCCCGAGTTCGGCTTCCGCGAGGCCTCCCCGGGTGTGGCTGCCGCCGCGCTGGCTGCCCTGCGGGAGGGCGGCAACGAGGCGCGCAGCTCCCGAGGCCGCGGGCGCACACGGACCCGCACCCAGGCACCGGCAGCTGAGGAGGCTCCAGCGGTAGCGACCGTTGGCGGCAACGGCGAGACGCCCACCACCGACGAAGGGCGGCGGCGCCGCCGTCGACGCGGTGGACGTGGCCGCGGTCGTGGTGGTCGCGGCGCCGAAGCGCCGGCTGCCGCCAGTGGCGACGCGGCCGAGATCGGCTGGACCGAGCTCGACGACCTGTCGCAGCTCGAGGAACTGGCCGACGTCGGTCCGCTGCCCGCGGATGGCGACGAGGAGCGCGAGTACACCTTCGAGGAGGCCGACGAGGCGACTCTCGCCGAGCTGGGCCTGCTCGATTCCGACACAGCGTCGCTTCCTGAGCCGGTCGCCGTGGAAGAGCCCGCGGCCGAGCCGGCCAAGCCCGCCCGCCGCAGCCGCCGGAAGGCCGATACCGCAGCGGCCGCAGACGCCGAGCCGGCGGCAAAGCCGGCGCGTCGCAGCCGCACGCGAAAGGGCGACGCCGATGCCGCGGCGCCCGCCGCCGAGAGCAGCTCGGAGGCCGAGGAGAAGCCGAAGCCGCGGCGACGTACCTCGTCCACCACGCGCAAGGCGACCGCCAAGCCGAAGGCCAGCGAGGAGGCAGGGGCCAAGCCCGCTCGCCGCACGCGCAGCCGCAAGGCTGCGACCGAGGAGACGGCGGGCGCCTCCGGCGACAGCGCAGAGGGCGAGAGCCAGGGCATCTGGCAGCGCTTCCGATCAGCGCGAGGCGGCGGCTCGAGCAACTAGGCCAGCCTCGCCACGAAGCCAGAAAGCCGGCCCCGCAGGGCCGGCTTTCTCATGTGGCGTTGGGAGGTGCGGTCAGCTGGGCTGCTCTGCCTCGCCACCGTTGTCAGCGGCCGTGGCGGGCTCGCTGGGGGCGGGCTCTGGCGGCAACTCGGTCGCGGCGCTGGGGGCCGGGTGGCCGTTTCCGCTTTCGAGCGAGGCGCTGTCCGGGGAGGTGCTCTCCGGCTCCGCGCCTTCCGCTGGTCGCTGGAAAAGCGGCACCCAGTCGTTCGCGCCTGCTGCCTCGCGCGCCTTGTCAGCGGCATCCCGCGCACGCCCGGCAAGCTCGTTGCGCATCTCACGCCCCGGCTTGGGCGTCGTCAGGATGGCGATCACCGCGCCGGCGATCGCGCCCAGCAGCAGGCCGATGAAGAACGCCGTCCAGTGCCGTTCCTCGCGGCGCTTGATGCCGAGGCGCAGGGCGGCGTCATCCACCAGCCCACGGCTGGCCGGCACTGCCGCACCTGCCGCGGCGATGGCCGCTCCGCGCCGGCTCCACAGGTCACGCAGGTTTGGACGCACCTCGCGCTGCCAGGTGCGGCGGCCCCACTTCAGGGCGTCTCGCCCAACGCGCCGCGCGGTCTTCTCGGCGTCGCGTCGCTGCGCTGCGGTGTCCTTCCACGCCTCTCCGGCGCGCTGCGAGACTGACTCGGTCGCCTGGCCGACAGCCTCGGCCAGCTCCTGGCCCCGCCTAGCGATCTGGTCGGTCACGTCTGCCTCGAGCACCCTCTCCACGATGGAGCGGACCCGAGTCGGGACCTCATCGGCCATGTCGTCCTCCTCGTCGGTCGGGCAGAAGTCGGTGCACGAAGTATGCCACTCGACGGTGGCGCCCGCGCGGGCCGCGTCCTCTACGGCGGGTCCGGTTGCCGGCCGGCCGCCAGCTCGGCGTGCCACTCGGCGGCCCGCCGGGCATGGCAGGCCAAGGATGGGCCGCGACCACTCAACGGCTGGTTACCAGCCGGTTACCGTTGTGCGTCGGCGAGTGCTCGGCCGCGTCGAAACGTGGCCGCGGCGGGCCCGCTCCTATACTCGCCGCATGGCGATAGCCAGCCCGACGCCGGGGTTCATCAGCATCGGCCAGACCGTCGCCCGCGAGACGGCGACCCGTGCCGTGTCCCGCGGAAGGCTGCAGCGCACGCTCCTGCTCCACGGCCCGGCGGGCGCCGGCAAGGGCGCCTTTCTCGACGACCTGCTGGCACTGCTGCTGTGCCGGTCGGACGACCCGGCGGGCCGGCCCTGCAACGCCTGCCAGGCCTGCCGCCAGGCCCGCGCCCGGGTGCATCCCGACCTGCTGATCGGCTCGCCGGCGGCCTGGCGCGAAAGCCGCGCTACCGGTGAGAGCATCGTGGCCGCGGCGCGCCGCTGGCTGCTGGGAGCGGCTACCTCGCCGGTCGCCGGCGAGCTGCGGGTCGTGGTCATCGAGCACTCCGACCAGGGCAACGAGGCGATCCAGAACGCCCTGCTGAAGGCGCTCGAGGAACCAGCGGCACGCCAGATGTTCGTTCTGGTGGCAGAGGATCCGTCCCGGCTGCTGCCCACCATTCGCTCCCGCGCGCAGGCGCTGCGCGTCGGTCCGGTGGAGCACGGCCAGCTGCAGGAGTGGCTGGTCGAGAGGGAGCGCCTGCCGGCCGACCTGGCGGAGGACGTGGCGCGCATCGCGGGAGGGCTTGCCGGCCGGGCCATCGGCTACGCCCGCAACCCTCCCCTGCTCGAATGGCGCCGCCGGACGCAGGCTGAGCTGGTGAGCCTGCTTCGGCGCGGGCCGGCCGACCGCTTCGCATCGGTCCCGGACCTGCTGGATGCCGCTGCCTCGCTGGGCGCCGCGCCTCCGGAAGCAGCCGAGGTCGTCGAGGACGAGCCGGTGAAGCTGGCCGGCGCCCAGCAGCGTGCGGCCGCGGTGCTGGTGGTGGAGGCCTGGCAGGCTCTGGCTCGGGACATGCTCATGGTGAGCGCGGGCCGCCACGACCTGGCGGCCGCCAGCCGCCAGGTGCCCGATTTGGCTGCGGCGGCTCGACAGTTGGAGAGGAGCAGCATCACGGCCTTCATCGACCTGCTCGAGCGCATCAGCGAGGGGCTGCGCACCAATGCCGCTCCGCGGCTGGCGGTGGAGCGCGCCATGTTGGCCTGGCCGCAACTGCCGGCGGCTGCGGTGCCGGCGGCTGCGGTGGCTGCCACGCCGCCACGATGACCGCGCGCGAGGCGCCGGGCCTGCAACGCCTGACGGCGCGCATCGAGGGCAAGGTCCAGGGGGTGGGCTTCCGCTGGTGGGTCCGCAGCCGGGCGGCTGAGCTGGGCCTCACCGGGTGGGTGATGAACGCCGACGACGAGCGCGGCGTGGTGGTCGTCGCGGAGGGGCCGGTCGATCGGCTGGATGGCCTGGAGCGGATGCTGTGGCAGGGCCCGGGCGCCGCCCGCGTCGAGCGGGTGGACGCGACCCGCGAGGCGGCTTCCGGCGAGTTCAGCAGGTTCGAGATCAGCCGCCGGTGAGCGGATCGGCCGCGGCGTCAGCGACGGCAGCGAGCCGCCGGTGAACTGGCGCGCCATCGGCTGCCTGGCGGCACTGCTGGGCGGCTTCCTGGTCATCGGGCTGGTGGGCATGTACGTCGCCTTCAGCGGGCAGTCGGGCTGCCCGGCGGCGCTGCAGTGGGACGACCGACGCTACCTCGTGACCGGGACGCCTGCGCCCTCGCCGGCCTTCCCCAGCCCGGGTCCGGCGGTGGACATCGGCTCGACCTTCCTTGGCCTGACCACGCGCACCGTCTATGGGCCGCCGGGCAGCGTACGATCCACGGCCGCCGCGGACCGCCCGGCGACCATCGCCATGGACTGCCAGAACGGCGCCTTTCAGACATATGAATGGGACGGCATCAGCGTCACGCCGCCCCCGACTTCCAGCGGTGGCTGAGCCCGGCGGGCGTCGGCCCATCCTGCTGCTGGTCAACCCGGTGGCCGGCGGCAAGCCGGGTGCGCCGACTCCCTCGGAGCCGCCACTCGAGCCGGAGCAGCTGCGCGATCGGCTCGCGGCAGGCGGGCTGGACGTCAGCCTGCGCGTCCTCGAGGCCGATGACGATCCCGGCCGGCTGGCCGCCGATGGCGTGGCGGATGACCGCGACCTGGTGGTCGCCGGCGGCGACGGCACGGTCCGGCCGGTGGCCGCCGCGCTGGTCGGAACGGACGCGACGCTGGGCGTGGTGGCGCGCGGCTCGTGGAACAACATCGCCAATGGCTGGGGGCTGCCCACCGAGGAGCGCGACGCGGTGGACGCCATCATCGCCGGCACGCCGCGCCAGGTGGACGTGGGGCTGGCCTGGCATCCAGCCGTCGATTCAAGCGAAGGCGCGCCGGACGACGCGACCATCTTCTTCGAGGCGGCGGGCGTCGGCCTGGATGCAGCCGGCTTCGGTGCCGCGTCCGTCGGCGTGCGTTACGGGGTCTGGCGAGCGCTGCGCGCCGGGTGGCGGGCGCTGCGCCGGCGGCGCACGAAGATGATCCTGGATGTGGACGGTCGGAAGCTGCGCACCAGCGCGCCGGCGGTCACCGCGTGCAACGGGCCGCACTACGGCTTTGGCATCACCCTCGTCCCGGATGCCGATCCTGCCGACGGCCAGCTGGACCTGGTCGTCTTCTCCGGCATGTCGACGCTGGACACGATCCGCCACTACCTGGCGGTGGCGCGCAACCGGCCGCGGCGCGAGGCGCGGGTGCGGCACATGCTCGCGCGTCGGATCTCGGTGAGCGGACGGTGGCGGACGCTGCCTGCCCATGCCGACGGCGAGTCGATCGGCGTGACGCCGGTGGCCTTCGCGGTGCGCCCATCGGCGCTCCGCATCTTCA
Organism: Candidatus Limnocylindria bacterium; assembly: GCA_036556695.1. GTDB lineage: Bacteria > Chloroflexota > Limnocylindria > QHBO01 > QHBO01 > DASSCW01. The sequence continues at coordinate 9,981 of DATBIY010000019.1, read as the reverse complement.
CCCCCGGCGGTTCGCAGCCGGGCTAGCTGCCAGGCAACCCGGTGGCCGCCGCGGCATCGGCTCCGTGCAGCCGCGCAAACGTGGATAGCGCGTATCGGTCGGTCATGCCGGCCACGTAGTCGGCGGCCTGCACCACCAGCGGCGCGTCGTCCTGGCGGTAGGTGACCGGGATCTCGTCCGGGTTGGCCAGGTGATGCTCCATCAGGGCGCGGAGCAGGCCAATCGCCTGGTCCTGGTGCTCCCGCTGCTCGGCGCCCAGGTAGACGCGGGCGAACATGAAGTCACGCAGCTCATTCATGACCGCCAGCGTCGGCTCGTCCATCTGCACCGTCCCGGCCCTCAACGACTCGGCGATCACCGCCTCGATCATCTCGCCGATCCAGACGCGTCCCGGCTCGCCGAACCGGCGGCTCACGGCGTTCGGCAGCTCGTCCTGGGAGAGGATGCCGGCGCGGATCGCGTCCAGCGCGTCGTGCGTCAGGTAGGCGATGCGATCGGCGAAGCGCACGCACAGCGCCTCCTGGCTGGCCGGCGGCGGGTCGATCTTCCAGGAGTGGGCGCGGATGCCGTCGCGCACTTCCCAGCTCAGGTTCAGATCCTCGAGCACCTCGAAGATCCGCACGCTCTGCGCAGCGTGGTGCCAGCCATCCGGCGGAAAGTACGGCGACAGCGCCTCCTCGCCGGTGTGCCCGAACGGCGTGTGGCCCACGTCGTGACCCAGGGCGATCGCCTCGGTCAGCGGCTCGTTGAGGCTCAGCCCGGCGGCCAGCGCCCGGGCGATCTGCGCGACATGCAGGGTGTGCGTCAGCCGGGTGACGTAGTGGTCGCCGTCCGGGTTCACGAACACCTGGGTCTTGTGCTTCAGGCGACGGAAGGCCTTGGCGTGGATGATTCGATCGCGATCGCGCTCGAAGGCAGTGCGCAGCTGGTCAGGCTCCTCTGGCCGTTCGCGACCCCGAGACTGCGTGGATCGCGCGGCCAGTGGGCTGAGGCGCTTCTCCTCCGCTTCGCGGGCGGCTCGGTCACGGAGCTTCAGGCCGTCCTGCATTCGCCGATCATGGCGGAAGCGCGTTACTCACGGGTGACGCGCCACGTATCGGCTCCGCTGACGGCCCTGCACGCCCGCGCCTGCGCTTACGCGTGGGGCATACATCTGACATGCGGCCTGCTTGCCACGGCCCAATTTTGCTCGAGCTGCACATCCCGGTCTGAACCGGCACCCAAACCGACGCTCCGGCGCACCCAATTTGCCAGCCCGCGCAACTTTCCACGGCCCGGGAGCCGCAGCCTGCTCGATGTGTGCTGGAGCCGCAAACGCCGCCAGACGGAGCGGCGAAAGGCGGCTACTTCTCCTTTGTTTCCCCGGCCTTGCGGCGCTCCTTGTTCACCGTCCGCGCGGCCCGCTCCTCGGCCTCGTCGGTGCTGACGCCACGGTCCTTGTACGACTCCTTGATGTGCTCGTACTGTCGCTCGCGCTTCTTGCGGCTGCCTGCCGGCATGTCCATGTTTCCTCCCTGCGGTACCGGCTCAGCCGATGCATCAGCCGTGCCGAGGCGGTTGGTTGGCGCGGCGCTTGCACCACTGCTCTGCTCAGCAACTGAACGTATTGCCACGGGAGGCAGAACCGATATGAGCACCGTCACCAAGTCCATCGACGTCAACGTTCCCATTCGGACGGCGTATGACCAATGGACCCAGTTCGAGGAGTTCCCGCGCTTCATGGAGGGCGTGAAGAGCGTCCGCCAGCTCGACGACACGCACCTGCACTGGGTGGCAGAGGTCGCCGGCCAGGAGAAGGAATGGGATGCCGAGATCAGCGAGCAGCACCCCGATGAGCGCATTGCCTGGCATAGCACCAGCGGGGCGCGGAATGCCGGCGTCGTGACCTTCCATCGGCTGGATGACGACTCGACGCGCGTCACCGTCCAGATGGACGTGGAGCCGGATGGCGTGGTGGAGTCGATCGGAGACTGGGCTGGGCTTTTCGATGGCCGTGTGCAGGGTGACCTGGAGCGGTTCCGCGACTTCATCCAGGGCCGCGGCGAGCCGACCGGAGCCTGGCGCGGGAACGTCGAGAGCCCATCGTCACGCTGAGGTGAGTCATGGAAGATCGAGATCAGGAGGCGCTGACCGGCGCAACAGGCAGCCTTACCCCGTCGGATCCCGACGATGAGTTCGTCCCCGCCGAGACCCGGGAGATGAGTGACCCGCATGACGCGCGGCGCATCACGGCGGAAACGTATCGGCGGGCCGAGGATCGCGGCGCGCATCAGTCCGATCCGGCCGGGCCGGAAGACGTGGATGAACGCAAGGCGCAGGCGACGCGTGGCGGCGGCTACGGCACCGGCAGCGGCCTGAGCGAGGAGGATCCGGCCTACCGCATGGAGGAGCGTGCAATGCCGCCGCGCGGCGACCGCGGTCCCGGCGGCGAGACGCGGATTGGCGGCGACCTCCGCAGCGACCCGGATAGCGAGCACCTCTAGCAAGAAAGACCATCAGCAGCGCTGAACAGGCTGCGTGGCGACTTGGAGGACATGGTTGAGGGAGGCCCGGTTGCCGGGCCTCCCTCGGAATTCGGCCGACGTTTCTGCCGACTCTCAGTCGGCGTCACCCGGTGGTCAGTGGTAGCGGAGCCAGCTCCACATGCCCCACTTGCCGAAGAGGAACCTACCGTGGCGGTCGACGTCCCACACGTGGTGGAACTTCTCCCAGCAGTACACGCGCTTGACCGGGGTGAAGCAGAAGTCAACGCCGCCGGAATCATCGCCGGCCGAGATGACGACCTTGTCGGTGACCATGTCGACCCTCTGCCACTCGGCCATCTTGTCGCCCGTCAGTGGGCCCTTGATGCCGTTGAACGACCAGCCTTCCTCCTGGACCGGGACCTCAGGCGGACTCTTGGGGTCGTTGTCGTACCAGTAGATGCCGCTGATGCGGATGTCGGTCGAGAACTTGATGACGGCAATGCCGCCGATGCGCTTCGACTGCTCGAACTCGCCAACGATCATGCCGGTCGGGTCCTTCTGAGGGTTGTCCCGAACCTCCATGTAGTTGTCGTTCTCGATGTAGGTGAAGGTGCCGCCCGCGTGCGAATCGCCCTCGGTGAAGATGGCGCCGACGCCGGCGCTCAGGAAGAATCGCGTGCCGTAGCAGTGGAACTCCTTGTGATAGTTGTACCAGCCGTGGGCACTGGCGGTAGAGACGCCTGGCAGCACCGTTCCGGTGTTGATATAGCTCATGATGAGTGCGGCCACGAGCATGAAGAAGAGCACCGCCGTGCGGCGCCAATGGAGCGTAGTGGGCATACGTGCCTCCGTGTATCGGGGCCAGGTGGACAGTACCCTGGTCCTCGGGCCCGGTAGCCTAGAAGTACTCCCCCGAATCGGGAAGGGGGTCGAGGGGAATCTCGTTGCGACGATGCAACGATCGAACCCAGAAGGCTACGGCCGACAGAGGTTACGGCCGGCAGGAGGCTGAGCTGGCGCGCCGGACAGGATTCGAACCTGCGACCTTCGGCTCCGGAGGCCGACGCTCTATCCACTGAGCTACCGGCGCGCGGACGGCGATGATACCCGCTGCCAGCGGATTGGACCGAGGCGCGACCGCCGCGATCAGCGGGCGCACCCTGCCGCGACGCACGGCCGCAAGTCCCGGGCGCATTGGGTCTGCGCTGGTTGGCACGCTTGCTGCATCTACCCCAGCAGAACGCTCGTTAAGGAGGAACGTCATGTACTGGGGTGGAGGGATCATTGGACTGATCCTGCTGATCCTGCTGATCCTGCTGCTGACGGGCAACCTGTAAGAGCAGCCAGCAGACGCAACTACCAGGGCCCCTCGCCAGAGGGGCCCTTTCAGTGTCCAGTGGTGGCGTGGCCGTCCTTCAGCCGGTGAACCAACCGACCACGGAGCTCGCGTCGGACCGTCCTTTGGCATCAGGCCATTCGTCGTGTGCATCGGATGACGGCAGAGCCACCGGCTGCGACCGTTCCGGCGCCCGTGCATTCGCAGGGTGAATACCGCGCCGCGGATTTGCAGCGGCTAGCAGAAGGCCCCTCCGAAGAGGGGCCTTCCTTTGCTGCCGGATTCGCTAACCGCAAGGGCATCTTTCACGCGCGGTTTCCCGCACTACCCTTACCCAAACCTACCCATGACCTTGCGATCAGTAGTGAATCGCTGTACGAACAGCGAACACATGGTACCCAAGCCCCTCGGAGCGGGTCAAGGGTTCGGGACTAAGATTCCTTCACATTTCGAAGCGGAAATGGTCCTGCCCGGGGTCAGCTGCCGCCGCCGGCCGCCGGGGTCATGGACTCGATGATGACCGGGTCCAGCGGCACGTTCATGGGATCCCCGCTGGTGGGCACACGGCCGATGGCGTCTACGGTATCGGTGCCGTCCGTGACCTCGCCGAGCACGGTGTAGTAGGGCCGCAGCTCCCGGGCGCCGGCCAGCATCACGAAGAACTGGCTGCCGTTGGTATCGGTCCCGCCCTGGATCTCGCCGGTGGCGAAGTCGTACTGCATGGCATTCGCCATGGCCACCATGTAGGTGCGATACGTCGTTCCGGCGGGCGGCATCTCCACCTCGAACTTGTAGCCCGGGCCGCCCGCCCCCAGACCGGCGAAGTCGCCGCGGTTGTCGCGCGTCTGTGGGTCGCCGGCCTGCGCCACGAACCCACCGATCACACGGTGGAAGCTGATGCCGTCGTAGAAGCCGCAGCGGGCCAGGGCCACGAAGTTGGCCGTCGCGATCGGCGCCTCGTCGGGCCGGAGGGTGATGGTGAACTCGCCCTTGTTGGTCCTGACCGTCATGGTGCTGGTGTCGCCGATGATGCCTGCGGCCTGGTCCCCCGCCGGCGCCGCGGTCGGGCAGGGCGGTCGCGAGGCCGCCGGCGAGGCACAGGCCGCCGCCAGCAGGAGCGCCCCCAGCGCGAGGGCGCCGCGCCGCTTCATCGGTCAGGCTCCGCCCAGTTTGGCGTCGAACAGCCGGCCGGCGAAGGAGACCGGCATGCTGCCGCCGTAGATCAGCGTGTCGTGGAAGAACTTCAGGTTGAAGGCTGGCCCCATCCGCCGGCGCACCTGGTCCCGCAGGCGCTCGATCATGTGCCGCCCGTACAGGTAGCTCAACTGGTAGGTGGGCGTGCTGGTGTAGCGCTTGACCTCGGCCAGTGCGGCAGGCCGCTCGAAGCTGGTCTTGTCGATCATGAACTCGATGGCTTCCTCGAAGCCGATATCGCCACGATGCAGCTTGACGTCCAAAATGATCCTCACCGAGCGCCAGATCGCATCGGTGTGCATCACCCAGCGATGCCGCGGCGTGTCGTCGAAGCCGGCGTCCTTCATCATCCGCTCGCAGTAGAAGGCCCAGCCCTCGTCGAACTCGGCGGCGCTGAGGCTCAGCGCGCGCACCAGGCTGGGATTCTGGTTCGCGGCCGACAGCTGCAGGTGGTGGCCGGGATAGGCCTCGTGCACGCTGGTGTTGCTGATCGACGCGTAATTGTGCTCGCGCCACATGTCCGGCGAGCCGGGCGGAGTGACGATGTAGGTGCCAGCCGGGTCGGGGTCGAAGCGCGGCGGCTGGTAGTACGCCGCGAATGGGATGAGGTGCCGATCGTAGGGCGGGGTCTCGATGACCTTGAGCCGGTCCTGCTGCGGCATGGTCGCCAGGTCGTGCTCCACGATGAAGGCGCGCGCCCGGTCCATGGCGTGGCGGTACTCCTCCAGCGCCTCGGGGAAGGTGGCCGGGTGGTCGTCCTTGATGAGGTCGCCGACCTCCGTCGGCGAGAGGGTGGGGTCGATCTCGGCGCAGATCGCCTCGCGAGCCGCCGACTCGTCGGCCAGCATCTGCTCGCCGACCTCCAGGATCTCGTCGGCCGTGGCGTCGAGGCGGCGCAGGGCGACGAGCTGCTCGAAGCCATCACGACCCGCCTGCCAATGGCCGTCGGACCGCGGAAGCGCGTCCCTGCGCAGCCAGGCGATGTGCTCCTCCAGCGCAGCCCGCAGGCCGTCCGCCGCCGCTTCGACGCGCCGTGCCAGCGCCTCGCCGACGTGCTCCGAGCGGGCCACCGCCACGATCGAGTCCAGGAACTGGGGCAGTGACTCGGAGCCCTCGATGTCGATCTCGATCCACAGCTTCACCGGCTGGTCCACGCGCGTCCGCGTCTCGGCCAGGTACTGTGGCGCTGCCTCGAGCCGCGCGGCGATCGCCTCCAGCCGCTGCTCGAGCGGGGCGTAGTCGCGCGTGAACATCGGAAACAACGCGTTGCCAATGTGCTCGGCAGCGCGGCTGGAGCCCGCCCACTGGCGGCGCTCGGTCAGCAGGTGATGGGACAGCCGGCTCTCGTGGATGACGAGCTCGCGGTCGAGGGCGCGAGCCGGCGAGAGGTCATCCGCCGGGAAGCGCTCCATCTCTTCGGCGGCGGCACCGTGGAACGCCGCCTGCTGCTCGATGTGCTCGCGCGTGCCGCTCGACAGGCGGTGGTCGTGATCATGGACGCCGACGTAGGTGGCCTCCTCGGGATCGAGCTCCAGGAGGCCGCGGAACCAGCGCTCGACCGCTCGGTCGAAGCGCGCGTCAGCATCGGAATTGGCGTGCATCCAGGGACCTCGGGACGGTGGGGAAGCAGCGCGGCGGGGACGTTGCGGGCTCAGCGGCCCAGGCTGCGCTCGAGGAAGCCTAGCACCCAGTCCGCGTAGTCGCCGCGGCAGCGCTCGACCGGCTGCCCGTGGTTCGCCTCGGGACAGACCCTCAGCTCTGCCTGCGCCTGGCCGCTCTGGGCGGCGGCCAGCAGATCCTGCGGATCATTGGCGCCGATGGCGTCGTCACGGCCGCCGGCGATGATCAGCACCGGGCGGTCGAAGCGGCCGATCAGCGAGACCGGGTCGACGGCGCTCATGTCCTGTCCGGTGCGCAGCAGGCCGCCCAGCAGGATGGCCCACGCACCGGGCAGCGAGAGCGGGTAATGCTGGCGGTCGAGCCGTGCCTGGACGGCGTTCGACAACGTGGCATGCAGCGAGTCCAGGATCAGCGCGTCGACCTGCCGATCGCCAACCGCCTCGTTGAGCGCACTGGCCCCGCCCATCGACTGGCCCAGCACTGCCACGCGATCCGGCCCCTTGGCCTCGCGCAGCCAGCCGAGCACCGCGCGCAGATCGTTCGCCTCCAGCAGCCCCTGCGTGGTCTGTGTTCCGGTGCTCTGCCCATGGTTGCGGAAATCGAACAGGACCAGGTTGTAGCGTTGGTGGAGGATCTCGGCGACGCCGAGCATGCTGCTCTTGTTGCCGCCGTAGCCGTGGGCCAGCACCACGGTCGGGCCTCTTGGCGAAGCGCCGTTGCCCGCGGGGATGTACCACGCCGCCAGCCGTGCCCCATCCGAGGCAGTCAGCTCGGTCCCGGGCACGACGCTGCGGTCCGGGCAGTTCGTGGGATCTGGCAGGTCGGCGATGGCCACGTCGCTGGCGGCGTTGTAGTTGACTGCCTCGTACACCCAGCCAAGCTCGATGGCTGGCGTGCGGCAGTCGCGGCTGGGCGACGGCGGGTTGGCCAGCTGGTCGGAGCCGACGAAGCCCACGTAGCCGAGGTACGCCAGCAGCGCCAGCAGCATGGCGACGACCGCCAAGGTCAGCCACCGGGTGACTGCGTTGCGCCGGCTGGTCCGCGGGTCCTCCGGCACCTCGAACGGCATCGCGCCGGAGTATACGGTCGCGTAGCGGGCCCTCGTCCCGTACAATCGAACGCCGATCGACGCGCCCGACGGCGCGTCGTCCGTGCGTCAGGAGGCAATGCGCCGGGTGGTGACCACCAAGAAGGCAGGCAACGTGGAGCGCAGCGTCCGATCGCGCGGCGCGCGCACCGCCGTGCGTCCAGGCCAGCGGCCGCGCAGCCGCTCGCATCCGCTCGCGCCGGAGCACATCGGCGAGGCGGGCAGCGTGGCGGTGCTGGCCCTGGCGGTGCTGGGGCTGGCGCTCTTCATCGCGGCCATCGCCATGGTGGTCTTCGGCATGACCACCGGCTCACGCTACGTCGACCCGCCACCCAACGTCGCGGAGCTGGGCACCGGCCAGGTGCTGGGTGGTATCGGCCTGGGGGTGCTGGGCGTGGGCCTGCTGGGTGCCGCCCTGGCCGTGCTGGCTGACGTGCGTGGCAGCCGGCGCATCGCGGCCGGCATTTCCGCGCTGGCCGCCGCACTCTCGGTGATCGGCGTGGTGCGCGTCATGACGGAGGGAGCCGGCGACCCGATCCTGGCCGCCTCGCTGGCGGTCGCAACCCTGGTCTTCGGCGCGGCCGCCGTCATCCTGGCGCGCCCGGCGCGCTGATCGCCCGCCACACTCCGTGGCGCCGCGCTTTCCAATGATCTGGCTGCTAATCAGCGGTGCCGTGCTCTGCGGCGTCGGGCTGCTTGGGGTGGTGGTCGGGACGTGGCAATCGTCCTGGCTCTACGCCCAGCTGCCGCCGGTGCTGATCGATGCTGACGCGGTCGGCGGCGCGGCGGCGGCGAGCGGTTACGTGCTGCTGGGGCTGGGCGTCGCGCATCTGGCCAGCGGGGAGCTGCTGCGCCGCCGCATCGGCGCCGCGCTGCTGCCGGTGGCGGTGCTGTGCGCGACCATGGCACTGCTGGCGATTGGCTGGGGTGTGGCCTCCCTGGTGAGCGCCGCATCGGCCGGCGGGCCGCCGGCGATCCTCGTGCCGGGCGGCATCGGTCTTGGGCTGGTGGCCCTGGCCTACGGCTGGAGCGCGCGCGGCGTCATACGCCTTCGCGAGGGTCGATCGCCGGCTTCCTGAAGGTCGTGGGGCCGGGCTGCTATACTCCGCCACCGTCGCTCCCGCGGGCCCGTGGTGTAGTGGCCCAACATGCCAGCCTGTCACGCTGGAGATCGCCGGTTCGAATCCGGTCGGGCCCGCCATTCAGCAGCGCCAGTTCAGAAGGGCCATTGCGTCCGGCTGAAGGTCTCCCCGCCAGCTTGCGGGTGGAGCAAGTATCGGACACCCCCGGTCAATGGTTTGCGGGTCGAGCAAATCCGGGTTGTGACGGGCCTCGACGGAGACGCGAACCTGCGCCCATGGCAAACCCGGCCCCGCCGGGCCAGCCTGAGCAGGCGGAATCAGCCCAATCGGCCGGATGTGTGCTCCAGCTGCAAACGCCGCTGCAAACGCCGCTGCAAACGTCGCCGCAAACGAGGCCGCAAACGCCGCCGCAGACGCAGCACCCTCAGTCGGGGTGGCCGGAGCCTCCCGCGGCCTCGGACCTCGCCTCGGCCGTGGCCTTGACGCTGGCCTTCTCCTCGGAGCGCCGCTCCTCGCGCGCCTCGCGGTTGCGGCGCGAGTCGACGATCGCCTGGCAGGCGACCTGGACGTCGTCGGTGATGGTCACCAGGTCCAGGTCCTCGGGGCTGACCTTCTCCTCGTAGAGCGGCTTCTCGCGGATCCATTTCAGCAGCCCGTTCCAGTAATCCTTGCCGTAGAGGACCACCGGGAAGTGCTCGACCTTGCCGGTCTGGATGAGGGTCAGCGCCTCGAACAGCTCGTCCAGCGTGCCGAAGCCACCGGGGAAGATGACGAAGCCCTCCGCGTACTTGACGAACATCGTCTTGCGCACGAAGAAGTAGCGGAACTCCATGCCAAGGTCGACGTACTCGTTGAGTCCCTGCTCGAAGGGCAGCTCGATGTTGCAGCCGATGGACAGGCCGCCCCCGTCCTTGGCGCCACGGTTGGCGGCCTCCATGATCCCGGGGCCGCCGCCGGTGATGATGGCGAAGCCGCGGCGCGCCAGTTCGGCCGCCACCCGGCGGGCGGCGCCGTAGTAGCGGTTGCGGCGGCCGACGCGCGCCGATCCGAAGATGGTGACTGCCGGGCCGATGTCCGCCAGGGCGTCGAAGCCCTCGACGAACTCGCCCATGATGCGCAGCGTCCGCCACGTGTCGGTGTCGCGGAACTCGAGGGCCTGCCGGGAACGGAGGAGCTCCTGGTCCTCGGTCGGCCGCT
>DATBIY010000018.1:0-28369 GCA_036556695.1 Candidatus Limnocylindria bacterium | reverse complement strand
CGACCTGCTGGAGCAGGGCTACGACGCGGTGTACGTGGGCATCGGCTGCTACAAGTCGAACGAGCTGGGCATCCCCGGCGAAGACGCCGACGGCGTGGTCAACGCGCTGGAGAACCTCTACAACTCGACGCGTGGCCTGCCCATCCCGGCTTTGAAGGACGCGCGGGTGGTCGTCATCGGCGGCGGATTCACCGCCATCGACTGCACCCGCACCAGCCTGCGCCAGGGCAGTGCCGAGGTGACCATCGTCTATCGCCGCGACCTGAAGGACATGCCGTCGCAGGACGAGGTGCACGAGGCCATCGAGGAGGGCGCGCGCGTCATCTTCCAGGCCGCGCCGGTCCGCATCCTGACCGACAAGAACAACAAGGTCACCGGCGTCGAGTTCCAGCGCATGAAGCTCGGCGCGCCCGATGAGAAGGGTCGCCGCCGGCCGGAGCCGATGCCGGGCACCGAGTTCGTGGTCGAGTGCGACACCGTGCTGGGCGCCATCGGCCAGGGCCCCGAGACCAGCTGGGTCGAGAGCGAGCCTGAGGAGATCCGCTCGCAGCTCGAGGTCGACCGCCGTGGCGCGCTGGTGGCCGAGGAGCACATCTTCCGCACCGGCATGCCCAAGGTCTTCGCCTCGGGCGACGTTCGCGCCGGAGCGACCACCGTGGTCGAGGCCATCGGCGAGGGGCGGCGCGCCAGCTACGCCATCGACTACTGGCTGCGCGGCCACGACCTGGACGACCCGCAGGTGCGCCGCATCGTCACCGAGCCGCAGCCCAACTTCCTGACGATCGTGCCCTTCACCGACGACGTGAAGGAGCCCAAGGCGATCATGGGCAAGCTCGAGGCGGACGAGCGCAAGACGAACTTCAACGAGTACGAGTTCGGCTACACCCACGACCAGGCGATGAGCGAGGGCTCACGCTGCCTGCAGTGCACCTGCGAGGCCATCGGCCACTGCGACCTGCGCGAGGCCGCGATCGAGTACGAGACGACGCTCAACATGGCGATCGACGAGCGCTCGATCCAGGACAACCCGTACGTCGGCGTCAACCACGGCTACATGCGCGACGAGACGCACAGCTTCATCCTGCGCGACTACTCGCGCTGCATCGACTGCGGCCGGTGCGCCCAGGTGTGCAAGGACATCGTCGGCGCCGGCTGCTACGACTTCATCGGCAAGGGCTTCGACTCACTGGTCACCACCGCCGATTTCGTGTCGCTTAACGAGACGCCCTGCGTCTCCTGCGGCCGCTGCGCCGAGACCTGCCCGGTCGGCGCCCTGATGCCGCGGCCGCGCACGCTGGAGACCTACCAGCTCGACATCAGCCGCTGCATCTTCTGCGGCATCTGCGCCGATGCCTGCCCGTACGACGCGCTGCGCTGCGGCCCCGAGTTCGAGTTCAGCGAGTACCAGCGCGACCTGCCGATGCTCGACATCCTGGAGATGTCCGACCGGGAGCGCCCCACCCGCTGATCCTCGATTGACCGATGCCTGTCGGTCGATGTGGCGCGCCCGTGCACGCCTCTCGTGCTCACTGACTTGCGGTATGCGACTGGGGGTAGCGTTGCGTCAGTCGGAGCGCATCGAGTTCGCCGAACGCGGGAGTCGCTGAGCACGGAATCCGCCGCCGCGGGACGCGAGGAACCCATCCGACCCACTTAACGCTACGGGGGAGCGCATATCGGCAGTCGGGGAACACTGACTCCCGAAATGCCGGCCGTCAGCCACATTCCGGAAATCGGAAGGCGTATGGCGGTTGACCAGAAGGCGGCTGGCGCTACCGGGCCGGGGTTGCCTCCCTCATTCGCCCAAATGAACCGAGCGACAGGGCGACGCCCGCGGCGGCGATGGCCGCCACGAGGCCGACGGCGCCGAAGCCTGCCGGAATGCCGCCGAAGCCGGCCACGAAGCCAACGAGGATCGGCCCGGCGCCAAATGCCAGGTCGATGAAGACGCTCAGGGTGGCCATGGCGCTTCCGCGCTCGGCCGCCGGAACGCGGGAGATCGTGGCGGCAAAGATCGCAGGCGTCACGAAGGCCATGCCCACAGCCAGCAGCACCGCCCCCGCCAGCAGACCCGCCGCCGACTGGACGAAGCTGGCCAGACCCATCCCCACGGCCGCCGTGGCGAGGGCGGCCGCAGCCAGCCGGAAAGGAGGCACACGGTCCGGCAGGCGCGCAAAGACGATGCGGCAGAAGACGACCACCAACCCGAACAGGAGAAGCACAGGACCGGAACCATCCATGCCGACATCGGGCGCCTGCAGCGCAACGAAGGCAAGGAAGCCGCCCATGGCTGCCGTGCCGGCAAAGATGGCCAGTCCGGGGGTGAATGCGGCCGGGTTGAACAGCGGTGTCGGCGGAGCATCGGGCAGGACCTCCGGCGCCGTTTCGCTGATCATCAGCGCCAACGCCGTGGCGATCAGCGCCAGTCCCGCGCCGCCGAACCACGACAACGCAAAGTCGCCGACGTCCAGCAGCGCGTAGCCCAGCAGGGGACCGAGCGCGATTCCCAGGTAGAGCGCCAGCGAGTTGAAGCTCATCGCCTCGCCGGCGCGGCCGGCCGGTGCCATGTCGGCCAGCGCCGAGATCGCCGCCACGAAGAAGAACGCCTCTGCCACGCCCAGGCTCAGCCGTAGCAGGATGAGCATCCACAGCTCGGTCGCGAAGGCGTGCGCCGCCAGGACCAACGCGGCAAGCAGCGCACCGCCGATGAGCATCCCGCGCCGGCCGCGCCTGTCCGACAGCCGCCCGGCGAACGGCCGGAGGGCGACGGCGGTCACGCTGAAGATGCCGACCGCGATGCCCACCCACAGCTCGCTGGCTTGCAGCGGACCCTCGGCGAACAGCGGAGTCAGCGGCACCGTCAGACCCGCCGAGGTGAAGTAGGCCAGCTCGCACAGCGCCAGGAGCACGAACGGTACTGTGAAGAGGCGTTCGACGCCGGCGCTTTGGGCAGTCCGACCTGGGCCTTCGCTCACCCGCCCATGTTGGCGGTGGCGGTCAAGGTGTCAGGGGATGCCCGGACGAATCTCAGTTCGTCGACGTCGGCGAGGGACTGGACCTGCGAAGTGGCCGGTATTCGGTGATCTCATAACACGCCTCGTCATCAATCGCGTCGGTCTCGTAGTCGATCTGGATCAGGGTCGGGTGGCCGTCAGCCGGATCGGTTTCGACGGTCACCTCATCGGCCCCGGATTCGCGCGCAGCAGCGGCCTCCGCGAGCAGATCCTCGATTGAGGGGATTTCGCCCTGCAGGTCAATGGAGCCGTTGCGCGCTGTAGAGCGAACACCACTTCTGCGCTCGACCGTGATGGCGTAGGTGCCGAGGAAGCTCCGCTCACCGCAGCTCGAAGTGACCACGTACTCGTAGCGGTCGGGCGCCGCCCACCCGCTCGGTCCGACGATCTGGGATGCCTGCGGGCTGGCGGTTGACGCCACCGCAGTAGCCGGTTCTCGGGATGAATCGCCGACACTCGGTGGACGCACCGCGCCGCTCAATAGCGCAGCGCCGAGCAGCACCGCGGCGAGGGCGCCACCCAGAGCAGCGAATCGCAGGAGCATAGTCGCGGGCGATCCGGAGGCCTGCGGGGTCGAGCGCACGGTTGCCTCCACTCGATCGAGCAGATCACCTGAGGGGGCTGGGGCGCTGCGCTCGAGTGAGGCGGCGATCCGGCGCTCGAGGTCGTCGCGATCGTTGTTCATGAGAGTTCCTGCCGTGCCGGTCGCCCGCGAGCCGACGAGTCGAGCTCCGCGCGCAGGTACTGGATCGCGCGGCTGAGCCGCGATTTGACGGTCCCCACTCGGGTCTTGAGCGCGTCGGCGATCTGTGGCTGCGACAGGCCCAGGTAGTAGTGCAGCACGATGACGACGCGATGCTCATCGGTCAGGCTGGCCAGGGCCCTTGTGAGCTCATCGCGATCCTCCAGCGGGCTGTCTGACCAGGTGGCGAGGTCGGCACTCAGATCGTCATGCCGAGCACGGGCCCGTTGTCGGAGCTGGTCGGTGCAGCTGCGCAGCACGATGCGATGCAGCCAGGCGTCGAATCGATCGGCGTCACGAAGGCGTGGAAGGTCGCGCCAGGCGCGCACCAGGGCATCCTGGACCGCGTCGTCGGCGGCATCGGCGTCACGCAGGATCAGGCCGGCCGCACCGACCAGACGCTCCAGGCGTGCCTGTGCCAGCGTCCCGAACGCTTCAGTGTCTCCGTGCATTGCGCGCTCCACAAGGTCCCGGGTCATTCGCTCGGGCATGTCCTCCAGCAGCAGGCAATCGGCTGCCAGCCTAATGGCGCGTGGAAGGGGCAAACCGTTCCATCTGCGTGATGGACCGGCGGAACGAAGCTAGGCGAAAGCGGATGCGGACGCCATGCGTCGAATGGCCACCTCCGCGGCCACTCCCCGACTCAGTCCGTGCGAGCGACGGGATGCGTGGCGGGACTCAGCAGGCGCCACAGGCATAGGATCCAGTAGCCCAGCAGCGCGCCGACGCTGTTCAGCATCACGTCGTCGACGTCCGCCGATCGATCGGGCACCGAGAGCTGGGCGATCTCGATCCCGCCGGAGATGAGGGCCGCGAGCAGGACCACGCGCCACCATCGGCCCAGGATGGGCAGGGCAATCGGCCCGAAGAGGCCCACCGGCAGGAGCAGGAGCAGGTTGCCGGCGGCCTGCGACAGCCAGAAGGCGGAGTCCAGGTTGTCCAGGTAGATGCCGATGGTGGTGAACGGCACGAGGTTGTCGGTGACCACCTGGCCGGGCAGCGGATGCGCCGCGCGCAGCGTGAACGCCAGTGTCGCGGCCAGCCAGGCGACCAGGAACGCACCCGAGATGAGCCGCATCACGGGCGCAACCTTCTCACGTTCCGGTTGGCCGCGTTCCTGCCGATGGTGCGTGCCCTGCGGCGAAGCCGCCTACGCTAGAATCGAAGCCGGCCTCGCACCTTCCGAGGCCGTTCGAGCGCTCAACAGCCAAGAGGAGCCTCCGCCCTGGACGTAACGGGAGTCCTCTTCGTCCTGCTTGCCGTCGGCGTGGTCGGCGGTGGGCTGGCCGTGGTCACGCTTCGCAACATCATCCACTCGGCCGTCGCCATGATGGTCTGCTTCGGCTCGCTGGCGGGCATGTACCTGCTGCTGGGCGCTGCCATCGTGGCCGCCGCGCAGGTGCTCATCTACCTCGGCGCCATCAGTGTGCTCATCCTGTTCGCCATCATGCTCACCCAGGCCGGCGACGCGAACATCCCCGCTCCCTTCCATCGCCAGGTGTGGCTGGCCGCCCTGGTGGCCATCGTGGCGGTGGCCCTGCTGGGGACCGCGGCCGTGACGACCAACTGGGGCGACGGGCTGAGCGCCGTGGCGATCAACCTGCAGGAGATTGCCAGCGCCCTGTTCACCACCTACGCGCTGCCATTCGAGATCGTCAGCCTCCTGCTGCTTGCGGCGATCATCGGCGCCATCTTCCTTGCCCGCCGGCCGGAAGAGGACGAGCGGGCAAACTGATGGAGGCGCGCTGATGGGCCTGGCCGGCTACCTGGTCGTCTCCGCGCTGCTCTTCGGCATCGGCGCCTTTGGCTTCCTGGCGCGGCGCAACGCGATCCTGATGCTGATCTGCATCGAGCTGATGCTGAACGCCGTCAACCTCAGCCTGGTGGCCTTCAATGCCTACCTGCCCGCCAGCAACAACGCCGGTGGCGTGTTCGCGCTGATGATCATGGCGGTGGCCGCTGCCGAGGCGACGGTCGGGCTAGCACTGGTCATCGCCATCATCCGCACCCGTCAGACCCCCGAGGTCGACGAGTACTCCGACCTGAAGGAGTAGCCGTCGCCCATGGATTTGTTCGTCGCCCTCATTCCCGCCCTGCCGCTGGCCGGCTTCCTGTTCACCGTGCTGGTCGGCTCCCGGCTGGACCGCGTCCCGGTCCACGGCCATGACGACCACGGAGCCGATGGGCACGGAGCCGGTGCGCACGCCAGCGCCGACGGGCACGGGCACGAGGTGCACGCGGGCGAAGCCGATGCCGACCTGGAGCCGATCCCCAGCGAGGAGCTGCAGGCCGAGACGAGCCCGCACGCCGGCCACGCCGATGACCTTGCCAACGCCTCGGGTGCAGATGGGGTCATCCCCGCCGAGCTGAACGACGGGCTGGGCCAGACCGGCCACGTGACCCCGGGCGGCGAGCAGCCGCGCTACGCCTCCTGGATCGTGCCGACGCTGGCAGTCGCGGTCATGTGGGTGATCAGCATGGTCGTCTTCGCCAACGTGGTGTTCGGCGGCCAGACGTATCACGTCCGCCTGTACGAATGGATCGGCGCCGGCGATTTCCGAATCGAGATCGCCTTCCTGGTCGACTCGCTGACCGCCATGCTGCTGCTGGTCGTCTCGAGCGTGGGCCTGCTGGTCCACGTGTACTCGATCGGCTACATGAACGGCGACCGCGGGTTCTGGCGCTTCTTCGCCTACCTGAACCTGTTCATGTTCAGCATGCTGCTGCTGATCCTGGGCGACAACTTCCTGATGCTGTATGTCGGCTGGGAGGCGGTCGGCCTGTGCAGCTACCTGCTCATCGGCTACTGGTACAAGAAGCCCTCGGCGGCGGGCGCGGCCAAGAAGGCGTTCGTGGTCAACCGGGTCGGCGACTTCGGGTTCGGCCTGGGGATCATGGCCATCTGGGCCGCGCTGGGCACGCTCCAGTTCGACGAGGTCTTCGAGCGCATCGGCGAGCTGGACCCGACGCTCATCACCGTCATCGCCCTGCTGCTGTTCGCCGGCGCGGTGGGCAAGTCCGCCCAGTTCCCGCTCCACGTCTGGCTGCCAGACGCCATGGAAGGCCCCACGCCGGTCAGCGCCCTGATCCACGCCGCGACCATGGTCAATGCCGGCGTGTACATGGTCGCCCGCGCCAACCCGATCTTCGCCCACAGCGAGCTGGCGAT
Source organism: Candidatus Limnocylindria bacterium (assembly GCA_036556695.1). Lineage (GTDB taxonomy): Bacteria > Chloroflexota > Limnocylindria > QHBO01 > QHBO01 > DASSCW01. The sequence continues at coordinate 21,444 of DATBIY010000018.1, read as the reverse complement.
GTGGGTGGTGGCCGGGATCGGCGTGTTCACCGCCATCTTCGCGGCCGCCATCGCGCTGACCCAGAACGACATCAAGAAGGTGCTGGCCTACTCCACGGTCAGCCAGCTGGCCTACATGTTCTTCGCGCTGGGCATCGGCGCGTGGGTGGCGGCCATCTTCCACCTGGTCAGCCACGGCTTCTTCAAGGGGCTGCTGTTCATGGGATCCGGCTCGGTGATCCACGGCGCCGACGGCGAGCAGGACATGCGCTTCATGGGCGGCCTGCGGGTACCGATGCGCTGGACCTACTGGACCATGGTCATCGGCTCACTGGCGCTGGCCGGGATCCCCCTGTTCGCCGGCTTCTTCAGCAAGGACGAGATCCTGGCCGAGGCCTTCAACCGCGGCTACCTGCTGTTCTACGCGATCGGCGTGGTGGTGGCCTTCATGACCGCCTTCTACACGTTCCGCATGATCTACATGACCTTCCACGGCGAGTGGCGCGGGCCGGCCGACGTGTGGCACCACGTCCACGAGTCCGCGGGCACCATGGTCGCGCCGCTGGTCATCCTGGCTGTGCCCACCATCCTGGCCGGCCTGTTCCTGGGCATCCCGCCGGAGGACGGCCTGATCCACGACTGGCTGGGCGGCGTCTTCGAGGAGTCGGAGCACGCCGGCATCCTGCCGGGCTCCATCGCCGCCGGCGAGCACCACGGCTTCGAGCTGCTGGGCATCGGCGGGCTGCTGCTGCTGGTCGGCGCCGCTGCCGGAGTCCTCGGGATCTGGCTGGCGTACAGCTGGTACGTGCGCAACCCCGACGTGCCGAAGCGCTTCGTGGAGCGCATTCCGCTCGGCTTCGGGCCGGGGATGTATCGGGCCAGCCTGAACAAGTACTACATCGACGACATCTACCAGCTGGTGTGGGCGCGCGGCGGCGTGCTGTTCGCCAACGTGCTGTGGTGGATCGACGCGCGGATCATCGACGGGGCGGTGAACGGCGCCGGTCGCGTCAGCCAGTGGGTCGGCGGCGGGCTGCGCCGCTTCCAGACCGGGCGGCTGCAGAACTACGGGCTGGGCATCGCCACCGGCATGGTGCTGGTGCTCATCGGCTACCTGGTGATCCGGCCATGAGGCGCGCCATGAGGATTCGCCCGTGAACGCCTTCGCGGAGAGCATCCCGCTGCTCAGCCTGGTGGTCTTCACCCCGGTGATCGGGGTGCTGGTCCTGCTGCTGGTGCCCGGCGGGAACCATCGGGCCATCCGCTGGATCGCGCTGCTGGCATCCCTCGCCACGCTGGCGCTGAGCCTGCTGCTGCTCACCTACCAGTCGGGCGGCGCGGAGTTCCAGTTCCGCGAGGACTACGACTGGATCCCGGCCTTCGGCATCGGCTACCGCATGGGCGTGGACGGCCTGTCGGTGGTGCTGGTGGTGCTGACTACGGTCCTGAGCGTGGTCGCGATCCTCTACTCCTGGGATCCGATCCAGCACCGGGTCAAGGAGTACTACGCCACCATGCTGCTGCTGATGGTTGGCATGCTGGGCGTGTTCGTCAGCCTGGACCTGTTCCTGTTCTACGTGTTCTGGGAGCTCAGCCTGATCCCGATGTACCTGGTCATCGGCATCTGGGGCGGCACGCGGCGCATCTACGCCACCGTCAAGTTCGTGATCTACACCCTGGTCGGCTCGCTGCTGATGCTGGTCGCCATCCTGGCGGTGGCCATCGCTCACGGGAACGACTCGGGCACCTTCACCTTCGCCTACGAGGCTCTGCGCGGCCACCCATTCGCCGATGGGCTGCAGGCGCTCGCCTTCATCGCCTTCTTCCTGGCGTTCGCCATCAAGGTGCCGATGTGGCCGCTGCACACCTGGCTGCCCGACGCGCACGTCGAGGCGCCGACCGCCGGCTCCATCATCCTGGCCGGCGTGCTGCTGAAGCTGGGCGGCTACGGCTTCCTGCGCTTCAGCCTCCCGTTGCTGCCGGACGCCGCGGCCGAGTTCGCGCCGATCGTCATTGGCCTGTCGGTGATCGCCGTGCTCTACGGCGCGCTGGTCAGCATGGTGCAGCCCGACCTCAAAAAGCTGATCGCCTACTCGAGCGTCAGCCACATGGGCTTCGTGATGCTGGGCACGTTCGTCTTCAACGAGCAGGGCCTGCAGGGCGCCGTGTTCCAGATGATCAGCCACGGCGTGACCACCGGCGCGCTGTTCCTGCTGGTGGGCGTGATTTACGAGCGCACCCACGACCGGCTGATCGCGCATATGGGCGGCCTCAACGCGCGGCTGCCGCGCTACGCCGCGATGTTCGGCCTCTTCACCTTCGCCAGCATCGGGCTGCCCGGGCTGTCCGGCTTCGTGGGCGAGTTCCTGGTGGTGCTGGGCGCATTCCGCTTCAACGGCTGGGTGGCCGGCGCCACGATGCTGGTGGTCATCTTCAGCGCGGTCTACATGCTGTGGATGTTCCAGCGCGTCTTCTTCACCGTCCCGTCGGGCTGGATGCGGAGCTTCTGGCCGTCGCTGACCGACATGAGCCGCACCGAGTGGCTGTCGCTGGCCCCACTGCTGTTCCTGGTCGTGGCGCTGGGCGTCTTCCCGGGGCCGGTGCTGCAGCTGACCGAGGGACCAGTGGACCGCATCATCGAGCTGGTCAGCGGCTCCAGCGGGCTGGCGATGCTGCCGTGGTAGCGGGTGCTGGGCGATGAATGACGCGCTGAACGACCTGTTCACCCTGCTGCCCGAGCTGATCCTGCTGGTCACGGTGCTGGTCGTGATCACCACCGACCTGTTCATCCCGCGCACCGCCAAGTGGATCCTCACCCCGCTGACCATCGCCGGCATGGCGCTGGCGGCGGTCGGCCTGGTGCAGGTGTGGGGCGTCAACGACCGGGTGTTCGACGGCTTCTACGTGGTCGACGACCTGAGCGTCTTCTTCAAGGCGGCGACGCTGATGATCGGCGTGCTGTCGGCGCTGTTCGCCCCGTCCTACCTGGTGCCGCGGCGCATGCCGCTGGGCGAGTTCAACGCCATCCTGCTGTTCAGCCTGCTGGGCATGTTCACCCTTGCCTCCAGCGGCGACCTGATCACCCTGTTCCTGGGGCTGGAGCTGATGGTCATGCCGGCCTACCTGCTGACCGGCTTCCACAAGACCGACCGCTACAGCAATGAGGGCGGGCTGAAGTACTTCCTGCTGGGCTCGTTCGCCAGCGCCATCCTGCTGTTCGGCATCAGCTGGACCTACGGCCTGACCGGCACGACCCACATCGACCAGATCGGGCAGCGGCTGGTGGCCGCGGGTGGCGCCGGGCCGGCGGCGCTGGTGGCGATCGGCATGCTGACCGTGGGCGCCACCTTCAAGGCGGCGGCCGTGCCGTTCCACTACTGGACGCCGGACGCCTACCAGGGCGCCCCGACGCCGATCACCGGCTTCCTTTCGGTAGGCCCCAAGCTGGGCGCGTTCGCGCTGCTGATGCGCCTCTTCGCGGAGGGCCTTGGGCCGATGCGCGGCGACTGGCTGACGATGATGGCCATCCTGGCGGTGCTGACAATGACCGCCGGCAACGTGGTGGCGCTGACCCAGACCAACGTGAAGCGCATGCTGGCCTACTCGAGCATCGCCCACACCGGCTACATCCTCGCGGGACTGGCGGCCTTCGCCGCGGCCACGTCGGCCGAGATCCAGGGCCAGGCGCTGGCGTCGATCCTGTTCTACGTGCTGGGATACGGGGTGATGAACATCGCCGCCTTTGCGGTGGTGGGCATGCTCCAGCGCGATCCCGCCCGCTTCGGCGGACTGGCCAGCTTCGCCGGGCTGGCTGGTCGCGCTCCGGCGCTGGCCGCATCCATGGCCATCCTGCTGTTCAGCCTGACCGGCATCCCCCCGACCGTGGGCTTCTTCGCCAAGCTGTACGTGCTGCTGGCCAGCGTCAACGCCGGGCTGGGCTGGCTGGCGGTGGCGATTGCCCTGAACGCGGCGCTGGCCGCCTTCTACTACCTGCGCGTGATCGTCTACATGTACATGCGCGATCCTGAGGCCGATCCCGCGCCGGTCGACCGCCACCCGTTCGCCGTGACCGCGCTGGCGGTGTCGGTGATCGGCGTGGTGGCGCTGGGCGTCTTCCCGGAGCCGATCCTCAACATCCTCCGCGACTCCATCGGCACCCTCTTCTAGGCCGATGGCGCTGCAGCGGCGTGGGGAGCGCCTGCTGGCGGGGGCGGCCCGGCGGCTGCTCGGCGATCGGCGCCTGCTGATCGCCACAAACCGCGGGCCGGTGACCTTCAGCGCCAACCAGGACGGCACGCTGCGCCCGCGGCGCGGGAGCGGCGGACTGGTCACCGCCCTGTCGCAGGTCGGCCGGCATGTGCCGGTGACCTGGATCGCGGCGCCGCTGTCCGATGGCGACCGGCGTGGCATCGCCGAGCCGAAGCTGATCGACCGCTCGGTGCCGGGCGAGGTGCGGCTGCGCTTCGTGGACGTGGAGCGCGGCCCGTACGAGGCGGCGTACAACGTCGTCGCCAACCCGCTGCTGTGGTTCCTGCAGCACCAGATGTACGAGCTGCCGTCGCGGCCGATGATTGACGGCGGCACGCTTCGCGCCTGGCAGTCCGGCTACGTGCCGGTCAACGAGGCCTTCGCCCGGGCCGTGCTGCGCCAGGCCGCGGACGACGAGCGGCCGCGCATCATGCTGCACGACTACCACCTCTACCTGGCCGCCTCGATGATTCGCGAGCGACGCCCCCAGGCGCTGGTCAGCCACTTCACCCACATCCCCTGGCCGCCCTCCTCGCTGTGGCAGACCATCACCCCGGCGATCCGCAGCGCGATCGTGGCGGGCCTGGCAGGCGCCGACGTGGTCGGCTTCCAGACGGAGCGCTACGCGCACAACTTCCTGCGCGCCGCCGAGTCGTTCCTGCCCGGCGCGCGCGTCGACCACCGCACCCGCCGCGTGATCCTGGCCGACGGCCACGTGGCGCACGTGCGCGACTACCCCATCAGCATCGACGTGGAGGCCACGCGGGAGGTGGCAGCGTCCCTGCGAGCGCGGCGCCGGGCGGAACAGCTGCGGACCAGCGCCTTCGGCCAGGTCATCGTGCGGGTCGACCGCCTGGAGCCGTCGAAGAACATCCTGCGCGGCTTCGCCGCCTTCGAGGCACTGCTGCAGCGCTATCCCCGCCTGCGCGGCCGGGTCACGTTCCTTGCGTTCCTCGTGCCGTCGCGGACCAACCTGCGCGAGTACGGCGACTACGGCCGCAAGGTGCAGGCGGCGGTCGACCGCATCAATGCACGTTTCGGCCGCGCCGGCTACCGGCCGGTGCAGATCTTCTACGAGAACAACTACGCGCAGGCCATCGCTGGCCTGTCCATCGCCGACGTGGTGCTGGTCAACCCGCTGGTCGACGGCATGAACCTCGTCGCCAAGGAGGCGGCCGTGGTCAGCGGCCGCGATGCGGTGCTGGTGCTGTCGGAAACGGCCGGCGCCTACGACCAGATGGCAGAGGGCGTGCTGCCGGTGGCGCCGGCCGACGTGGCCGGCACGGCCGAGGCGCTGGGTCGGGCGCTGGCCATGGCGCCGGCCGAGCGCGCCGAGCGGCTGGCCGTCCTGCGCCGCGGCGTCGAGCAGCAGGACATCGGCTGGTGGCTCCGCCGCCAGATGGAGGACCTGGTGCGCATCGAGGCCCGCCGCGGCGGCCGGTCGAGCCCCATCACCCTGCCGCGGCCAGGGCGCTCAGCAGCTCGGTAGCCGCGGCGGGATTAGGCAGCACCGCGTCGGCGGCTGCCGCGATGGCCGGTGGCGCTTCCCCGGCGCCGGCCACGGCCAGGATCGCAGCGCGCAGCCGCCCAGCGGCACGAGCCTCCGTTGCGGCGCGGAACATGTCGAGGTCGGTGGTGTCGTCGCCCATGACCAGCACGCCGCGCAGGGCATGGCGAGCCACCAGCGCCTCGAGGGCGGTGCCCTTGTTGCCCGCCGCCGCCGGGCGGATCTCGAGGGACATGCGGCCGGGGCGCACCACCAGTCCCATCGGCTCCAGGTCGCCCAGCTCCCGGCGCAGGCGCTGCCGCACCGCCTCCGGGTCAGCCGCGTTGCGGAAATGGAGCGTGGCGGACAGCGTCTTGTCCTCGATCCACGAGCCGTCGTCCAGCCGCACGCGACCGAGCGCGGCGCGCACTGCCTCGGGTGCCCAGGCGAGGTCCTCGCGCGCCGGGGTCGCGGCGGCGCCGGGCTCCAGCCACTCGAGCCCGTGGTTGGCGACCACCAGCAGCTGGTCGCTACCCAGCATGCGGCGCGCGTCGGCGCCGGCACGCCCGGTGATCACCGCGACCACAGCCAGGCGCGCCTGCAGCGCGTGCAGCGCCTCGACCGCCGCCGGCAGCGGCCGCGCTGAGTCCGGGTCGCGGACGATCGGCGCCAGCGTGCCGTCGAGGTCGGTCAGCAGACCCGCGGGCGCGGCATCCAGGGCGGCCCGCGCCAAGGCGAGAGGCCGTGCCGGGTCGTAGTCGGTGGCGGCGCGGCGCTGGTGCGCCGAGGCATCGGTCATGCGAGCGTGACGTCCCTGCTTGCTAGACTCGCCGGCGTCATGCGCCGCGCGTTGTCCGGGATGCTGCTGCCGCTCCTGCTGGCGGTGGCAGGCGTTGCCCTGATTATCGTCGGCCAGCTTGACCTGGACGGCGGAAGCGCGGTGGCCAGCCTGCCGAACATCCCGGACCCGACCGACACGCCATCGGCCACTACGTCAGCCACCATTCGTCCCACCGAGGGAGCCACACCGGAGCCCACGCCCGAGCCGACGCCCATCCCAGACGACTGGGTGGCGACGCAGATCCAGATCGAGTCGGTGGGCATCAACGTGCCGGTCCACAAGTGCACGAACGTGGCCTGCGACTCCTTCCCGGCCGATACCAGTGCCTTCATCCTGCGCGAGGCGTCACAGCCCGGACGCGGCACCAACTCGTACATCTTCGCCCACGCGGTGCATCACCTCTTCAAGCCGCTGTGGAACGTGCAGCTCGGCGCGCGCATCAAGATCCTGATGTCGGACGGGGCGGTGCTGCGCTACGTGGTCAGCGAGGTGCATCCCAACGTCGCCTGCCCGGACAACGACCCGCCGAATCCGCAGCTCAACCCGGACGCGCTGGGCGTCGAGCTGCCGCTGGCCCTGCGCCAGGCGACCGACTGCTCAGCCGGCGTGGCGTGGACACAGCCCACCGACCACGAACGGCTGACCCTGCAGACCAGCCAGGGCTACAACCGCAACTGGGGTGAGCTGGTGATCGTGGCCGATCCGGTCTAGGGCTCAGGGCTGACATCCGGGCCGCTGCGCCGGCCCACGAACACCGCCGGGATGAAGGTCACCAGCGCCACGCCCAGCGCGATGGTCAGCACCAGGCGCAGCACATCGGCTGCCTCGGTGCGCGACCAGCCCTCGAGCAGGTCGACCAGCTGCAGGCTGGCGCGCGGATCGACCCCCACGAACTCTGGGTGGCCCAGGCTGCGCACCAGCGCGTCGCGGCGCACCGGGTCCTCGATCAGCGCCGTCAGGTCGTTGATCCGGTTCTGGCCGATGCTGGTCAGCAGCGCCAGCCCAAGGCTCATGCCCAGCGTGCGGGTGATCTGCAGCATCGCGCTCGCCACGCCATAGGCCGATGCGCCGGCCGCCTCCACGGCCGCGGTCGCCCGCGGCGAGACGGTGAGCCCGAAGCCGGCACCGAAGATGGCAAGGTCGCGGGTCAGCTCCGGCAGTGCCGTCTCCGTGCCCCAGGTCCGTGCCAGCCACAGGCCAGCGGCGCTGGCCGCCACGCCGATGACCGTGGTCATGCGCTCTCCGGTGAACGCGCTGAGCAGCCCACCCACCACTGCACCGCCGGCGATGGCGGCGGTCAGGGCAGTCAGCGCCAGAGCCGACTCATCGGCTCCGGCGTTCAGCACCCGGTTCACGAACACCGGCCCGCCGATGATGGCCGTGGCGAGGGTGTAGCCGGTCAGCAGGCTGACGGCGTTGGCCGCCGAGAAGCTGCGGTCGCCGAACAGCCGCGGGTCGACCAGCGGCGTGCGACGCCGCAGCTCCAGCAGAGTGAACAACGCCAGGCCGATGGCGAAGGCCGCGAAGCCGCCCAGGATCAGCGGGTCGGACCAGCCGCGCTCGCCGGCCAGGGTCAGCGCGCCCAAGCCGGCGACCAGCGTGACGCTGATCAGCAGCGCGCCCAACAGGTCGAGACCGCCGCGCGCGCGGGGCGTCTCCACCCCGCCGGCAACCACGTAGATCATCAGCAGGGTGAGGATGCCGGCTGGCACGTTGAGGAAGAAGATCCACTGCCACGAGGCCAGGTCCACGCCGGGCAGCGGCAGGTTGAAGCTGAGCAGCACCCACGCCCCGTAGGCCGGCCCCACGGCCATGCCCACGAAGGTGGCCGCGCCTTCGACTCCCAGCGCCGCCGCGCGGCTGCGGCCGACGAACAGGTGGCTGGCCAGCGCCATGGACAACGGCACCAGCGCGCCGCCGCCAAAGCCCTGCACCACGCGGGTGGCAACCAGCCACGCCAGGCCGTCCTCAGGCCCCGCCAGGCGAGAGAGACCCGCGCCCAGGCTGCCGGCGCAGAACAGCAGCAGCGCCAGGAAGTAGAGCCGCCGCGCGCCCCACAGGTCGGCGGCACGGCCGGCCAGCGGCATGGCGACGATGTAGGCCAGCAGGTAGCCGTTGACGATCCAGGAGGCACGCGCCAGGTCGGCCCAGCCGCCGAAGTCAGCCACGATCGACGGCAGGGCGATCGCCACCACCATGAGCTCGGCGCCGCCCAGGAACACCCCCAGCGAGGCAACCACCAGCACCGCCCAGGCGGCGGCCGGGTGCATCCGCACGCTGGGCTGCGCCGTGGTGGTCACAGGTCGGCCCGCTGCATGGCGGCCGCAGCCAGCACCAGGACGCCGCCGGCCGCCGCCAACGACAGGCCGCAGGTGCGCAGCGCGTCGGCGATCGGGCGCGAGGCGGAAGGCAGCTCGGCCACCAGGGCCAGCGCCGCGGCCGGCGCCGGGGCATAGGCCAGGGTCGGCAGCACGCCAAGCGTGGGCGGCACCAGTAGCGCCCCGGCGACCAGGAGCGCCACCAGGCCGGAGGAAACCGTGCCCAGCAGCGATCCCAGCAGCAGGCCCAGCGCCACGACCGCCAGGCCGGCTGCCCAGGCGGCGAGGATCGCCAGTGCGTAGCCGAGCGGCTGGACCAGAGCTTCGTCCACCGGTCCCAGCGTCAGCCAGACCAGCGCCGCGCTGGGCGCGAGGCCAACCAGCAGGACCAGTGCGAAGGCCAGGAACCAGCCGATGACGACCATCGGTCGCGGCACCGCGCGGCTCACCAGCCAGCCCGCCGTTCCCTCACTGCGCTCGGAGGCCATTGAGCCGGCTGCCACTGCGGCGAGCAGGGCCAGCGCCGCCCCCAGGCCGATGGCGAACGGCTGCAGCCGCCCGCTGATGTGGTCGCTCGCCACGCCCTGCGGCGTGAGCAGGGCGGAGGGCAAAGCCGTCACCAGCAGTCCGGCGACCAGCAGCAGCAGGCGGAAGGTGACCCACAGCTCCCGGATCGCCAGCCCGGCGACCGCCAGCAGCCGGCTCACGCCCCGGCCGCGGTGGGCGATGCGGCTGGCGCGCCGTCGGCCAATGCCAGGATGCCGCGCATCGACAGCGGCAGGCCGCGCTCGCTGAGAACACGACGGCGGGCGTGCAGCGCCACGCGACCGGCGCGCAGCAGCACCACCTGGTCGACCAGGCCGTCCTCGCTCTCCGGCTGCGTGCTTGACAGCAGCACGGTCAGGCGGTCCCCGGGCAGGTCCAGCAGCCGCGCGCGCTCGGCGTCGTCGAGGGCACGCAGCGGATCTTCCAGCAGCAGGACCTCCGGGTCGCCGATCAGCGCCGCCGCCAGGCCAATGCGCTGCAGCGTGCCAGGGCCACCGCGCGAGGCGGCGCGGCGCAGGACCGGCCCCAGGCGAAAGTGCTCGATCGCGGCCTCCACCCGTTGGCGGCGCTCCGCGCGACCGAACCCGGCCAGCCGCGCCGCCAGGTTCAGCACCTCCAGCGGCGACAGCCACGGGTAGAAGCCGCCATGCGGCGGCACGTAGGCCACCCGGCGGCGCCAACCCCGCGGCGAGTCGTCCGCGTACCGCAGGCCGGCGATCTCGAAGCGACCGCGGCGCGCACGCATCAGCCCCGCCAGGATGCCCAGCAGCAGCGGCGCCGACGCCTCCGGTTCGGAGACGAGCAGCAGGCGCGCACCGACCGGCACGCGCAATTCGACCCCGTCGAGCAAGCGGCGCCCAGCCACCGAACGGCTGAGGCCCGAGACGAGGACGGCGGCCGGCCGCAGCAGCCGGACCGATCGCGAAGCCCACAGCGCATCCGGCGTGGAGCTGGTCAGGGCGCACCTCCGTGGTGGCAGCAGGTCCGGGCGGGCCGCAGTCTACCACCCGCTTGACGCGGCGCCGGACGCCTGCATATCATAAGCATCCGCTTATATCTATCGGAATTTGATAAAGAACCACTTCGACATGACGTTGCCCCGCGAGAGCGCCGGCGAGCGCGACCTGCGCCGCCTGCGCACCTTCTACAAGGCCCTCGGTGACGAGACGCGCCTGCGCATCATCGGCCTGCTGGCCGAGGGCGGACCCATGCCGGTGCATGCCCTGTCCGCCGGCGTCGGGCTCTCACAGCCACTCATCAGCTGGCACCTGCGCATCCTGCGGCTGGCCGGCCTGATCGACACCAAACGGCAGGGGCGCGCCGTCATCTGCAACTTACGGCGCGCCGCCTTCGAGGAGCTGCACGAGGCGGAGGCGCGGCTTATCGGCGGCACCGCCGGCATCGGCAGCGCCGCCCCGGCGAGCAGCCACGGGGAGATCCCGGATGTCGGCTAGCCACTCCCGCGCGCACGACCTGCGCCGCGGCGACTCGCTGCTGTCGACACGCGCCAAGGAGGCGGGCCGCGCCATCCTGGCGCCGGTCGTGCGGCTGGCGATGGCACTCCACCTCACCCCGAACGCCATCACCGTCATCGGCTTCGTGGTCGTTGTCGCGGCGTCCGTTCTGGTCGGCACCGGCAGCCTGCTGGCCGGCGCCGTGGTGCTGACTGCCGGCTCGCTGCTCGACGCGGTGGACGGCGCCCTGGCCCGCGCCACCGGCCTGGGCAGCAGCTTCGGCAGCTTCCTCGACTCCACCCTGGACCGCGCCGCCGAGGCGGTGCTCTACGGCGGGATCGTGGCCTACTACCTGAACAGCGGCCAGCCGGCCACCATGCCCGTGCTGCTGGCGCTCGTCGCGCTGGCGGGCTCATTCATGGTGAGCTACACGCGAGCGCGGGCGGAGGGCATCGGCCTGACCGCATCGGTGGGCCTGGCACCCCGCCTGGAGCGGCTGGTGCTCATCGTGGCCGGCATCGGCCTTGCGGGCCTGGGCATCGGCATCGGTCTCATCGGCGCCATGGCGATTGTGGCCATCCTCTCGGTGGCCACCACCGTCCAGCGCATCTGGCACGTCCATCGGCTCAGTTCGGCGACCCCGGCTGTGGCATCCAACCAGACGACATGGGAGAAGTGAGCAGCGTGGCTGACACGAACGGAAAGAGCGCAACCAACGGCCGGCATTCTTCGGACGGCAAGATCCGGGTCGCAATCGTGGGCGTGGGCAACTGCGCCTCGAGCCTGGTGCAGGGCCGCTACTACTACGCCGATGCCAAGGAGACCGACTTCGTCCCCGGGCTGATGCACGTCAACCTGGGCGGCTACCACGTGCGCGACATCGAGTTCGTGGCGGCCTTCGACGTCGACAAGGAAAAGGTCGGCAAGGACCTGTCGCAGGCGATCTTCGCCGGGCAGAACAACACCTACAAGTTCGCCGACGTGCCGAGCACCGGCGTCACCGTCGAGCGCGGCATGACCCACGACGGGCTGGGCAAGTACCTGAGCCAGGTCATCGAGAAGGCGCCGGGACCGACGGCCGACGTGGTGGGCATCCTGAAGGAGCGCAAGGTCGACGTCATGGTCTCCTACCTGCCGGTGGGCAGCGAGGAGGCGACCAAGTGGTACGTCGAGCAGGCGCTGCAGGCGGGCGTGGCCTTCGTGAACGCCATCCCGGTGTTCATCGGCCGCGAGCCGTACTGGCAGCGCCGCTTCGCGGAGCGCGGCCTGCCGATCATCGGCGACGACATCAAGAGCCAGGTGGGCGCCACCATCACCCACCGCGTGCTGACCCGCCTGTTCATGGACCGCGGCGTGCGCATCGACCGCACCTACCAGCTGAACTTCGGTGGCAACACCGACTTCCTGAACATGCTGGAGCGCGAGCGGCTGGAGTCCAAGAAGATCAGCAAGACCAACGCCGTGACGTCGATGCTCGACTACGAGATCGGCGACGACGAGGTGCACGTCGGTCCCTCCGACTACGTGCCCTGGCTGAAGGATCGCAAGTGGTGCCACATCCGCATGGAGGGCACCACCTACGGCGACGTGCCGCTCAACATGGAGCTCAAGCTCGAGGTCTGGGACTCGCCCAACAGCGCCGGGGTCATCACCGATGCCATCCGCTGCGCGAAGCTGGGCCTGGACCGTGGCCTGGCGGGCACCCTGGTGGCGCCGTCCAGCTACTTCATGAAGTCGCCGCCCATCCAGATCCACGACGACGTGGCCTACAACCGGGTGGAGGCTTTCATCCGCGGCGAGGACACCGAGACGCTGGACGGCACCCAGGCACCCGAGAAGCGCAAGCTCCGCAAGCTGGCGCAGCATCCCACCAGGCAGACGGCGGACGTCGGCTGAGCCGATGCCGGCTGAGCCGATACCGACCGAGCCGATGACGGCCGGCGGCCCGGCGGCGGTGACCAGCGCACCACGCAGCACCTCCGCCGAAACGGGCGCCGAGCGCAAACGCGAGCGACTGGCCTTCTGGGGCTATCGCGCCGCCGAGGGAGTGATCAGCGCGCTGCCGCGCGGCGTGGTGCTGCCGGTGTCCGCGGCAGCGGGCAACGCGGCGTACGACGTCGCCGGCGACAAGCGCGCCGTGGTGCGCGACAACCTGGCGCACGCCATGGGCCTGCCGGCCGACGACCCGCAGGTCGACCGCGCGGCACGCCGCGCCTTCCGCAACTACGCCCGCTACCTGGCCGACGTCATGCGCCTGGCCGGCGAGCAGCCGGAGGACGTGGGCGCGCTGGTCGACATCAGCAACATCCAGATCCTGCACGAGGCGCGCGCCGAGGAGCGTGGCGTGCTGCTGTGCACGGTCCACGTCGGCGGCATGGACCTCATCGCGCCGGCGCTGAAGGTGCAGGGCCAGGAGCTGCACGTGGTGGCCGACGACACGACCTACGGCCGCCTGTACGAGCATCTCAAGCAGGTGCGCGCCCGGCACGGCCTGACGCTCATCGGCTGGCGCAACCTGCGAGGCCTGTTCCGCGCGCTGAAGGCCGGCGAGAACCTGGTGCTTTTCTGCGACGGCGGCTACCGCGCCGGCGACGTGCCGGTCGAGTTCCTGGGCGAGGCGACCACCTTCCCGGCCGGACCGGCCACCCTCTCCGCGCGCTCCGGTGCGCCGATGCTGCCTGTGGCCTGCCAGCGCACCCGGGGCGATCGCTTCGCGGCCCACGGCCTGCCGTTGATCCGTGCCACCAGCGACGAGCCGGCCGAGATCTTCCGCGCCACCCAGGCGCTCGCGGACGCGCTGGGCACCGTCATCCGCGCCGATCCGGGCCAGTGGTACATGTTCCGGCCGGTGTGGCCGCAGACCGACGGGGACCGAGCACGGGCGCAGTCCGCGCTCGAGGTGGCGCGCCGCGGCGAGGACTGGACCCGGGCCGGCGGGGCCTGACCCATGCGTGGACCCCTGCTGCGGCTGGGCCTGCGCCTGGCCGATGTGATCGCCCGCTCCCTGCCGGTGGGCCTGGCCTACGCGCTTGCCGACTTCGCGGGGCGCGCCTGGCACCACTTCGCACCCGCCCGGCGCCAGCTGGTGGCCCAGAACCTGGCGCGCGTCGTCGCCGCCGGTGGCGCGTCGCCGTCCGCCAATGCGCTGCGCCGAACGGTGCGCCAGGCGTTCGTCAACCACGCCCGCTACTGGCTGGAGCTGCTGCGCGGCCCGCACTACCCCGCCGAGCGCGTCCCGTCGATGATTCACGTCGACGACTGGGAGCACTGGGACGCGATCGTGCGCGGCGGCGCAGTGATCGCGGTGCCGCACCTGGGCAACTTCGAGCCGGTCGGCCACTTCGTGGCCTCGCAGGGCCTGGGTGGCGTCGCACCGGTCGAGGAGACCGAGCCGAGTGAGCTGTTCGAGTTCTTGCGCGAGCGTCGGGCCAGCGGCCAGGGCGTCGAGGTCGTGCCGCTGGGCCGGTCCTTCCGGCCGATGCTGGCGGCCCTGAAGCAACACCAGATCGTGGCCCTGGTCGCCGACCGTGACCTGTCCGGCGACGGCGTGCCGGTCACCATGTTCGGCCACGCCACCACCCTGCCCGCCGGGCCGGCCACGCTGGCGCTGCGCACCGGCAAGCCGCTGATCATGGCGCGCGTGCTGCGCACCGCCCCGGAACGCTTCGCGGTCCGCGCCGAGTTGGTCGAGGCGCCGGTGAGCGGCGACACGGAGGCCGACGTGGCAGCGTTGACCGTGGCGCTGGGCGCGGCGTTCGAGCGGGCGATCGGCGAGGCGCCGGAGCAGTGGTGGGCGGCGTTCCAGCCGTTCTGGAGCGACCAGCGGGCGAAGGCCACATGAGCCGCAACGGCGGCCCGCGCGGCAAGGCGGACATGCACTTGCACACCCTCTACTCCGACGGCGTGCATGGCGTGGAGGCGCTGCTGGACCACGTGGAGCGGCGCACGGACCTGGATTTGGTGGCGATCACCGACCACGAGCGCATCGACGGGGCGCTGCGCGCCCGCGAGATCCACGCCGCCGGCGACTACTCCTTCGATCTGGTGGTGGGCGAAGAGATCACCACGCGGCGCGGCCACGTGCTGGCGCTGTTCGTGGAGGAGCGGATCCCCGCCCTGCGGCCGCTGGCCGAGACGCTGGAACGGATCCACGACCAGGGTGGCGTGGCGATCGCCGCACACCCGATGGCGCCGCTCACCCCCAGCCTGGGCCGCCGCTCCCTGCTGGAGCTGCACCACGACGCGGACGAGCGGCACCACCTGGACGGCATCGAGCTGCACAACCCCAGCGCGGCAGGGCGCGCGCGGCGCCTGGAGCGGCTGCACCTCAACGAGGGGTGGCTGCACTTGCCGGCGGTCGGCAACTCGGACGCTCACGTGCTGGAGCACATCGGCACTGGCTGGACCTGGTTCCCCGGTGCATCGGCCGATGACTACCGCCGCGCGCTCGCGGAGCGCGCGACCCAGCCGGACGGCACGCACTGGAGCAACTGGCACAACGTCACGGTCTACGGCCGGCAGCTGGTCGCCAAGGCCCGCCACCTGCGGCATACTCTCCGTCCCACAGGAGAGTGGCGATGACGCGAGCCAACGTCGCCGAGCAACGTGGTGCCGCCAATCCATCGGTCCAGCCGGCGCCCCAGCGTGGGCCGCTGAAGGTCGGGATCGTCAGCCCCTACGGCTACCCGCACCCGGGCGGAGTCAACGAGCACGTGCGACACACGTACGAGGCCATGCGGCGCATGGGCCACGACGTGTGGATCATCACCAGCAAGTACGGCAAGGAGCGGACGACCGAGGGTCACGTCATCCGCCTGGGCACCGGCTACGCCTTCCCGGCCAACGGCTCCATGGGCCGCGTCACCCTCAGCTGGCGCTTCAAGGAGCGCGCGCGGCTGCTGCTGGCCCGCCACCGCTTCGACGTGCTCCATTTCCACGAGCCGTTGGTGCCATTCCTGTCGCCCACCGTGCTCGACCAGTCGGACGTGGTGCCGGAGATGGTCAACATCGCCACCTTCCACGCCTTCGGCGGCTTCAGCCCGTCGTACTGGATCGGCCGCCGCTTCGCCGGGCGGTTGGCAGCCAAGCTGGACGGCCGGATCGCGGTGTCCGGCGCGGCGCGGCACTTCATCAACCGCTACTTCCCCGGCGACTACACGATCATCCCCAACGGGGTGGACCTGGACCGATTCGCCGATGCCGAGCCCTTCGAGGAGCTGCGCGACGGCACGATCAACATCCTGTTCGTCGGTCGCTTCGAGGAGCGCAAGGGGCTGATCCACCTGCTGAAGGCCTATCACCGGCTGCGCAAGCGGCACGTCGACGCGCGGCTGCTGGTGATCGGCACCGGGCCCAAGGCCCGCGAGTACCGCCGCTACGTCGGGCTGCGCGGCGTGCGCGACGTCGAGTTCCTGGGTCACGTCAGCGA
This sequence comes from Candidatus Limnocylindria bacterium, assembly GCA_036556695.1. Classification (GTDB taxonomy): domain Bacteria; phylum Chloroflexota; class Limnocylindria; order QHBO01; family QHBO01; genus DASSCW01. Next base: position 5,144 of record DATBIY010000018.1, on the reverse strand, counting down.
CGACGACAAGGCCCGCTACTTCGCCAGCGCCGACATCTTCTGCGCTCCGGCCACCGGCCAGGAGTCCTTCGGCATCGTCCTGCTGGAGGCCATGGCCGCCGGCGTGCCGATCGTGGCCTCCGACATCCACGGCTACAAGAACGTCGTGCAGCGCGGCGTCCAGGGGCTGCTGGTCGAGCCGCGCAACCATCGCGCCCTGGCCGCGTCCCTCTACACCCTGTCGCAGGACGCCGACCTGCGCCACCGCATGGGCGAGGCGGGACGCGAGCGTGCCCCGGACTACAGCTGGGACCGCGTCACCGAGCGGCTGGTCGACTACTACCACGACATCCGGGAGCGCGTCCTCGCCGAACGCGGCTGATCAGCCTCCTCGATTCGCGGAATGTCGCCCGGCAACGACATTCCGGCAACCAGCGACGCCCAACTGCCGATATGCGCTCCCCCGTAGCGTTACGCGGCTCGCGATGGGCGGCAGCCCGCGCGAGGACGGGGTTCACGCTCAGCAAGGGCGTCCGTGGCCACCGCGCGAAGCCTCGGACCAACTGAACGCTACCCCCAGTCGCAAACCGCAAGTCGGTGACGCCTACGGCCTACTTCAGGTGAGCTCCAGCGGTCGGCGCAGGTTGAATCCACGGCGATGGATCGCGAAGCCGTTCGCCTCGTAGACACCCAGCGCACCGGTCGGGTTCTCCGCGTCGACGCCCAGGACGGCGCTAGTCATGCCGGCGTCGCGCAGCACGCGCAGGGACGAGGCCACCAGGGCGCGCGCCAGGCCGCGCCGCCGCCAGGGTCGCCGCACGCTGACCCCGGCCAGCTCCGCTCGCCGCGCGCCGGTCTCTGCGTTGTAGGCGGTCATCACCCGGTTCATCACGACGCCGGCCACCTGGTCGCCGTCCCAGGCGACCTGCCAGATCTCCGGCTGGAAGCCAGGCCCGGAGAAGAAGCGCTGGAACGCCTCCTCGCCCTCCTGGGAGCTGCCCCAGTGGTCGCGGAACGCCTCCACGTCGGCGGCGAAGATCGCTCGGTGCTGCTGGGGGCGCACCGGCCGGACCTCAAGGCCGTCGGGCAGCGGGTGGTCAACCAGGTCGTCCAGGTTGGGGCGCAACATCTCATAGAACCAGCGCACCACCTCGAAGCCCTCGGAGCGCAGGAGCCGCACCCGGCGCTCCGCCGACTCCATGCTCCACGACTCGAGCCGGCGCTCTCGTGGCGCGGGGTCAGCCGCAGCCTCCTCCAACGCACGCGCACGCTGGTGCCGCATGTTGTGGCGCAGCACGGCGCGCCCGATACCCCGCCCGCGCCAATCGGGATCCACCTCGCCACCACAGCTGTAGTCGCGCCCGCCGTCCGAGTCGTCCTCCGCACGTGCCTGGCCGTAGGCCACGATCCGCCCGTCGATCTCGCCGACCAGGCAATCGCGCATCGGCTCGAAGCCCGACGGACTGCTAAGCCACTGCTCCCAGTCCTCCTGCGAGTCGCGGTCGTCGGTGTCGCTGGCAATCGCCGCACGCAGGTGCATCTCGGTCAGGCCGGGATAGTCATCGGGCAGGCGCAGCCGGCGGAAACGCAGGCCCGAAATGTCCGGCGCCTCCGCCTGGATCTGCTCCAGTTCGCGGTCGAGGTCGATCAACGCGCCTACCCCAGGTCCGGCGTCTTGCGGAGGGCGAACGAGGTGAGCTCCACGTCGAAGCCGGCACGCTGGTAGACGCCCACCGCGCCGGTGGGGTTGTCCGCGTCCACGCCCAGCCCGGCGCTGGTCATGCCGCGATCGCGGAAGACCTGCAGCGAGCGCAGCACCACGGCCAGGCCGAGCCCGCGACGCCGCCAAGGGCGCCGCACGTAGACCGACCGCAGCCAGCCGCGCTGGCGGTTGAAGGCGGCGTTCTCCGTCGCGTTGATCTCGTTGACCACGCCACCGGCGATCTCGTCGCCGTCCCAGGCGACCACGAACAGCGACGGGTCGAACTTCGGGTCGCCCTTCCAGCGCTCGTAATTCTCGTCGGAGCCGTCGAAGCCGCCCCAGTGATCTTCGAACGCTTCGATGTCCGCGTCCCACAGCTGCTTCATCTGGTCGTCGCCGACCGGCGCGAAACGGATGCCCTCCGGCAAGACCGGCTCGGCGACCTCATCCAGCGTCGGCCGCACCATGTCGTAGAAGGAGCGAGCCCGCGCGAAGCCGAAGCGCTCGAGCAGCGCGATCCTGCCCGTCTCACGCTCCGCCGCCCACGAGCCGAAGCCAACGCGACGCTCGGACGGAAACAGCTGGGCGAGGTGCGCGGCGTGGCCCTCGATGTGCGTCTGCAGCCACGTCCCGATCCCGCGGCCGCGCCAGGCCGGGTCCACGTTGCAGCCCATGCGGAACTCGCGCAGGCCGTCCGTGGTGTCGACCCACTCGGCGTCGGCCGTGGCGACCAGCTCCCCGTCGCTCTCCACCACGAAGACGTCACGCGCCGGGTCGAACTTGTCGTTGGCCTGGGCGAACCAGTTGGCCAGCTCCGCCGGATCGGTGCGCCACGGCACGCCGTCCTGCTCGAAGCCACGGTTCCACATCGGCACGATGGCCTGCTCATCCCCTGGCCGATACGGACGCAGCACCAGGTCGGGAAGCGGCGGGGCGGCGGTCGCCGCCCCGGCATCGGTCCTCATCAGTCCACCTCCAGTGGCTTGCGGTAGGCGCTGGCCCGCCTGTCGACGGCGAAGCCAGACTTCTCGTACAGGTGCAGTGCGCCGGTCGGGTTGTCGGCGTCGACGCCCAGCCAGGCGCTGGTCATTCCCTCGTCGCGAAGCAGCACCAGGCTGCGTGCCACCAGGGCCGATGCCAGGCCGCGGCCGCGCCACGGCCGCCGCACGAAGACGCTGTCCAGCAGGCCGCGCCGGCGGCCGAATTCGGCGTTCTCCTGCTCGTTGATGACGTTGACCACCGCGCCGGCGACCTCGTCGCCGTCCCACGCCACCACGAACAGCCGCGGGTCGTAGTCCGGGTCGGCCAGCCACTGCTCGAAGGCCGCGTCGGTCGCGTCGAAGCCGCCCCAGTGGTCGCGGAAGGCCTCGACGTCGGCATCGAACAGCTGGCGCAGCTGCTCGCGCCCGGCCACCGGGCGAATCTCCAGGCCCTCGGGCAGATCCGGCACCCGGATGTCCTCCAGGTCGGGCCGCACCATGTCGAAGAACCAGCGCACTGGCCGGTAGCCGTTGCCCTGCAGCAGGGCGACGGCCCCGAGCCGGCTCTCCGGCGCGAAGGCGGAGAACATGCGCGGCGTCTCCACCGCGTGCTCGGCCGCCAAAGCGCGGAGGCGCGCCTCGTTGCGGTGCAGGATGGCCGTGGCGATGCCCTGCCGCCGCCAGTCCGGGTGGACGTGGCCGCGGGTCATGTAGTCACGGCTGCCGTCGCTGTTGTCGACCCAGCTGGTCCAGCCGTAGCCGACGGGCCTGCCGTCAGCCTCGGCCACCACCAGGTCATCGGCAGCGTTGAACGTCCGGGACGGAAAGCCCGCCCAGTTGCGCAGGCCCTCCAGGGTGGCCCGCTCCTCGACATCGTCCTCCCGGTTCGCCGCGTTGGCGATGTCCACGAAGACGGCGAGGTCCGCATCGCCGCGGAAGGAGCGGAGCGTCACGCCGGCGGGCAGCGCCGGCGCATCGGCTGTGAGTTCATCTGCAAGGGGAAGTGCCATGTGAGATCTCCGTGTGGATGCGATCCCGTTCTCTGCAGTCGTCATGTGCTCAACCCACTCTCTTGAGCTTGCCGCTGCGCTTGGCGTACCGCTCCGCGCGGCCGAAGGCCCACGTCCCCAGGGGGATGAGGACCACGCCCATGATCAGCAGCGGCCACACGTCGTGGAGCAGGCTGCCAATCGAGGCGCCATCGATCAGGCCGTGGCGCACGCCGTCCAGGACGTAGGTCGCCGGCGACACAGCGCTGATGACCTGCATCCAGTCCGGCAGGATGGCCACGTCGTAGTAGACGCCGCTGACCAGCAACAGCACCGACTGGATGACGAAGACCATCTGCGCCCCGCGCTCGACGTACACCAGCGGCAGGATCGACGCGGCGATCCCGATGCCGGCAAAGCTCACCGTCCCGAGCACCGTGAAGGCGATGGCCGTCACGAAGTTCGCGCCGGACAGGTCGAGCTCGAAGAAGAGCGTCAGCACCACCAGCACGAAGATCGTGTGCACCAGGCCGAAGATCACGGCGTAAGCGGCAGCTCCCAGGAGCTGCGCATAGCGCCGCACCGGGGCCATGAAGGTGTACTCCAGCGTCCCTTCCCAGCGCTCCCACTGCACCGCATCGGCAATGAACTCGAAGACGATGGACAGGTAGCTCCAGAAGATGGCGCCGATGACCAGGGTGAGCAGCAGCCGCTCGTTGCCCTCGCTGCGGCCGATGAGGCTGACTGCCAGCGCTCCGGCCACCGAGTACACGAGCCAGGCCACTTCCCAGCCCCAATATCGCTTTGAAAGGTTGAAGTTCCGCTCGACGAAGGCGTACGAGGCCTTCAGCTCGCGGGTCATGAGTGCCATCTGGCTGCTCCTGTCACTGGGGGTTGAGCCGGCCCGATTCCCTTAGAGGGACCGGACCGGCCGCAGAGACGGGTCCGCCGCCAGGCGGGTGCCGACACGCACCAGCTGACGACCGACCCAGCGGCGCACGGGGCGCCGATCGACGCGGGTGCGCCGTCCACGCCGCATCTCGCGACGCAGCTGCGTCACGCGCGACTCGTGGTAGGCGACCACGTCCTTCGGGGTCGGATGAATCCACACGGTGTTCTCACCTCCTTTCTCATCACTCATCGTCGTCTTCGTCCTTCTCGTCCTCACCGATGTCCTCGTCCAGCGAGCGACCCGTGAAGCGCATGAAGGCGCTCTCCAGGGTTGGCTCCATTCCGTAGCGCTCGGCGACCATCGCCTTGAGCGCCGCCGGCGTGTCCTCGACCACGATCCGGCCGTCGTTCAGCAGCGCGATGCGGTCGCACAGCCGCTCGGCCTCGTCGAGGTCGTGCGTTGTCAGCACGATCGTTGCGTCGTGCGTGTCCCGCAGCTCCTCGATGAAGGTCTGCACGTCCAGCTTCGACCGCGGGTCGAGGCCGGTCGTCGGCTCGTCCAGCAGCATCAGCACCGGGCTGGTCAGCAGCGCTCGCGCGATG
>DATBIY010000017.1:0-1548 GCA_036556695.1 Candidatus Limnocylindria bacterium | reverse complement strand
CTAGAGGCCCACCTCGGGCGCGACAACCGACAGATGGCGAACCATATTTGCCACGTGCTCGTCGAAGTCGAGGCCGATCTCCTCGGCTCCGGCCAGGAGCATCTCGCGCGGCACGGCGCGAGCGAACGCCTTGTCCTTCATTCGCTTGCGCACGTTTGCCGGCTCCACGTCGGCCAGCTTGCGGCTGGGCCGCATGAACGCCACCGCCACCAGGAACCCCGCGAGCTCGTCGCAGGCGTAGACCAGGTGGTCCAGGCGAGTGGTGCGGGGGAGGCCGAGCGCATCGTTGTGCCGCCGCACGGCATCAATCACCTCATCCGGATAGCCGCGGCGGGCCAGCTCGTCAGCCGCGATGGCGCCATGGATGGCCGCATCGGGATGCCGCTCGTAATCAAGGTCGTGGAGCAGGCCGGCGATGCCCCAGCGCTCGATGGTGTCGGGGTCCCGGCCGTCATCGGCAGCGTAGCCTCGCACGCCGGCCTCGACCAGGAGTCCGTGCTTGCGCAGCGAAGGGTTCTCGTTCCAATCCTGGAGCAGGGCGAGCGCGTCGGCGCGCGTCGGAGAAGCGCTCATGCCCCCTGTGCCCGCCGCATCTGCAGAACGCCGGCGGCCATCACCACCAGCAGGCCCAGCACGATCAGCCACAGGTTGCTGCCGCCCAGCACACCCAGGATGAGCATGAACAAGCCGATGACGACCAGGACGACGGCCATTCGAGATTCCCTCCACGGACTCGGTTTCCCCCTGCGGCCGATCATACGATCCGCCTCAAGTGGGCAGGCTCACGCGCGCAGGCCCGAGTGGCCCAGCTCAGGCCGGAACGGCCGCCCGTTCCTCTCGTGCCGCAGCGGCGTCGGTCCGCGCCCGGCCGTCCTGCAGAACACGCCGCAGGTAGTGGCCGGTGTGCGACGCGCCGTTGCGCGCCACCTGCTCCGGCGTGCCGCTGGCGACCAGGTCGCCGCCGGCGTCTCCGCCCTCCGGTCCCAGGTCGATCACCCAGTCGGCGCTCTTGATCACGTCCAGGTTGTGCTCGATCACGACCACGGTGTTGCCCGCATCGGCCAGGCGGCCGAGCACGTCCAGCAGGCGAGCCACGTCGTCGAAGTGCAGTCCGGTCGTCGGCTCGTCCAGGATGTAGAACGTCCTGCCGGTCGCACGGCGGGCCAGCTCGGTGGCCAGCTTGACGCGCTGTGCCTCGCCGCCGGAGAGCGTGGTCGCCGGCTGCCCCAGGTGGATGTAGCCCATGCCCACGTCGTGCAGCGTCTGCAGGCGGCTGCGAATCGAGGGCACGGCATTGAAGAAGTCGAGCGCCTCGTCGACGGTCATCTCCAGGATCTCGGCGACGTTCTTGCCCTTGTAGTGGATCTCCAGCGTCTCGCGGTTGTAGCGCTTGCCCTTGCACACCTCGCACTGCACGTACACGTCGGGCAGGAAGTGCATCTCGATCTGGACGATGCCCGCGCCCTCGCAGGCCTCGCAGCGGCCCCCCTTGACGTTGAAGCTGAAGCGACCCGGCTTGTAGCCGCGCAGGCGGGCCTCCGGCACCGC
>DATBIY010000016.1:0-5405 GCA_036556695.1 Candidatus Limnocylindria bacterium | reverse complement strand
TCTGCAGCTTCATGCGGACCTGCGCCGAGCCACGCGCCATCTTGATGTGGCTCCAGTCCAGGACCTTCATGAGCTGCCCGTCGAGCTCGATGATGACGCCCTTCTTGACGTCGCCGGTGCTGATCAAATACGTCTCTCCGTAGGTATGACTGAGCGGCAAGCATAGGACCAACGCTGCCCCGGGCGCGTCTCCCTCCCCTAAGAGTCACCACCTGCAAATGCGAGGGAGCAGCGGCCGGCGCGGGCCCTCCCTGCGCGACCCTCGCGGCCGCCAGCAAGGTCTCTGCTCCCTATTACTCCCCAGTTATGAAATTGACCGAAACGGGCTGAAATCCGATGTATTCATGACCGGTGGTCATGAAAGCGGCGCGTTTCGACCAAGAACCGTCATTCCTATGACACCCCAGTAGTAGTTCGACTGAGGAGAGCCCCGACTACAGGATCAGCAGCTCCCGCAGCGCATTGGTGAGGCGAGAAGCGCCCACCTCCCCCAGCACCACTTCGTCCTCGATGCGGATGCCCATCTCCCCCGCCAGGTACACGCCGGGCTCCAGGGTGAAGACCATGCCGGCCTCCAACGGCCCCTCCCAGGACTTCAGCATCGGCGCCTCGTGGGTCTCCAGGCCGATGCCGTGGCCCAGCCCGTGGCTGAAGGCGTCACCCAGTCCCGCATCGGCCAGGACGCCGCGCGCCACCCCGTCAAGCGCAACGCCCGTGACGCCGGGGCGTGCCGCCTCGAAGGCGGCCTGCTGCGCCGCGCGCACGGCGTCGTAGCGCGCGCGGAACAGCGCGGAGGGCTCGCCCAGAGAAACGGTGCGGGTCATGTCGCTGCGGTAGCCGTCTGCCTGGCAGCCGAAGTCGATGAGCACCGGCTGCCCCGCCTCCAGCCGCGTCTCGCCCGGATGGCCGTGCGGCATGGAACCGCGCGCGCCAACCAGCACGATCGGCTGGAACGACACCGCCTCCGCTCCGTTCGCCCGGAACCACGACTCGATCTCCCAGGCCACCGCCTGCTCGGTCAGCCCGGAGCGCAGGTACTCGAGCAGGTGCGCGAAGCACGCGTCGGTGAGCGCGCAGGCACGGCCGATGGCGGCCACTTCATCGGCGTCCTTTACCACCCGAAGGTCGCGAACCGCGTCATCCGCCGCCACCAGCTCCAGCCCGGCCGACTCCAGGGCCGACCATTCGGCGTGCGACAGGACCGATGCCTCCGCAGCAATCCGCCGTGCGCCAGCCTCGGCGGCCAGCGCAAGCAGCTCCGCCGCCAGCTCGCCGGTGGTGCGGGATACGGTCCAGTTCGGGCACTGGGTCGCCGCCGCTTCGACGTAGCGGCCGTCGACGAGGACCAAGGCGGCGCTATTGGTGACCAGCAGGGTCCCGGAGTAGGCGCGGTGGTGCTCCTCGCCCGGCTGCAGCACGAAGCCGCTCAGCCAGCGCGAGGTGGCGGTGCCGCTGACCAGCAGCGCGTCGGCGCCGGTGGCCGGCAGGACGGCGCGGGCGCGATCCAGGCGGGTCAGCTGCGGCGCGGAAGTCAGCCCGCCGGGCACTCGGAGCGTGCCCTGTCGATGTTCGCCTGGTGATCCGCCGGGGTGCGACCGAAGTAGTGCGACCCGTCGCGCTGGCCGTTGGGGCAGCCGGCCACGAAGTAGAAGTAGCCGGCCGCGGTGTCGGGGCGTGCCACCGCGGTGAGCGACGCGGCGCGCGGCGAGGCGATGGGGGCCGGCGGCAGCCCGGGGTTCAGGTATGTCTGGTATCCGGCGAGCCGGTCGTTGAGCTGCACCTCGCCGCCGCTCACCTGGAGCTGCGGCCACCACTCGATGGTCCCCCACTCGTCCACCGCCGCGTTTCGGTTCTCCTGCGTGGCCAGGCCGTACTGCAGCGTCGGGTCGGCATTGAGCAGCCCGTTGGTGCCGCCACCACCGTCCGGGTTGTTGATGCGGTTGAGGTAGACGCCAGCGATCAGCGGCCGCTCGTCGTCGAGCACCGCCTCGCGCTCGACGATGCTGGCCAGCGTCACCGCCTCGTCGATGGTCAGGCGCTGCCGCTCGATCCCATTGCGGATGCGGTTCGTCAGCCGCTCACCGAAGGTCGAGAGAAAGACGTCGAGCACGGTGCGCGCGTCCCAGTTGGCGTCGAGCCGATAGGTGTCGGGGTAGAGGTAGCCCTCCAGCGTGCGGCCGCGACGCAGATCGGCCAGGAAGTCGTACTCGCGCACCAGGTCGTCCGGCGGCTCCTGGACCAGGGAGGCGAAGTCCTCGAGGTTCATGGTCAGGTTCGTCGTTCCCAGGTAGCCGACCACCTCCTCCAGGCGCCAGCCCTCCTGCAGGGTGACCGTCACCTCCTCGCCGGCCTCCTGCCGCAACGCGGCCACGATCTGCGACGGGGTCAGCGCCGGCGACAGGTCGTACGTGCCGGCCTGCAGCGTTCCCTCGCGACCGGCCTGCAGCACGGCCCACTGGAAGGCGAGCTGGCTGCTGACCAGGCCCTGGTCGAAGAGCAGCTGCCCGATCTCGGCGTCGCTGGCGCCGTCCTCGACCGTCACGGTCATCCGCGTGCCGTTGGGGTCAGCGGGTACGTCGGACAGGACGTCGGGGTCGTACCAGTTCACGAAGTCCTGGACGATGCCATGCTCGATCGAGCCCGGATGCTCCTCGACCCACGCCATCAGCCGCGGTGCGAAGGCCAGGAAGCCGATGACGATGACCACCGCCAGCAGCGCGATGATCCCGGCGAACCAGGCCAGCAGGACCGCCGGCTGAAAGCGACGGCGCGGCGCCGAGGCGCCGCGCTCCTCGCGCATGCGGCGGATGCGGGCGGCGCGCTGGTCCGCGGGATCCCAGCGGGGATCAGGGGGTCGCGTCATTCGGCCTCCTGTGGCGTGCTCGGGCGGGGCAGGGCGTCCATCCATTCTTGCAGGATCAGGCGGGCCGCCGCCGAGTCCAGCTCACCGGAGCGCCGCAGGCGGCCGCGCCGCGGGCCAAGCTGCTGCGCCGCCTGCCAGCTGGTCAGGCGCTCGTCGTGGAACGCGACCGCCAGGCCCATCTGTGCCAGACGCTCACCGAAGCGTCGCGCGGCCAGCGCCTGCGGACCCTCGCTGCCGTCCATGTTGCGGGGCAGGCCCATGACCACCGTCTCCGCTCTCTCCTCGTCCGCCAGCCGATGGATGGCGGCCAGGTCGTCCACCAGCCGGGTCCGCTGCAGCGCCGGACGGGCGAAGGCCAGGCCGGTCTCCTCGTCAGCCACCGCTATGCCGATGCGCCGGCTGCCATGGTCAAGGCCGATGACCTTCACGGCTGGATCGACTCGACCGGCTCCACGGCCTGCACGTCGACTGATACGCGCCACTCCAGGCTGGGCACCCGATCCACCCAGAACGGCCAGAAGGTGACGGTCGCCTCGCCGATGCTGCTCAGCCGCTGCTCCGCGTCCCGCTTCGTGCGGCCGGCGACCTGCCCGGCGATGGCCGAGGGGTCGAAGTCGGGCACGGCCTCGGCGGTGACCACCGCCTGCACCACGATCTCTCCGTCCTGCGTGGAGGCGCTGCCCAGTTCCACCTGCACCGTGTCGAAGTCGATGGTGGCGCCTGCCGGTGTCGCCTCCTCGTCGATCAGCATGGCCTCCTTGGCCGCCGCGTCGGCATCCGGGGCCAGCACGTAGGGCTGGTCGTCCTGCAGCGTGCCGGTCAGCTCGAAGGTGAACGGCTCCACGCTGGCGTGGCCCTGCAGGTCGTCCGGCACCTCGATCACCGGCCGCGGCGCACCGCGGGTGTAGATCCGCTCCTCGCCCGCGGCGTCCCGCTGCTCGGCAAGCTGCTGCCGCAGGTCGTTGGTGATCGCCTCGCGCACGGCATCGATGTCCCCCTTGCGCACGATGTGCAGCTCCTGCTCCTCGCCTCCGCTCGTGGGATCGAGATTCTCGATACGCCGATTGTCTGGACCGGGACCGCGAAGTGCCCGATCGACATCTCGGTCCTCGATCGTGTCGATCGCAAAGGCTTCCACATTTCCGGCGGGACCAGGGTCGGAGGCCACGACTTCCACGTTGGCCGTCCCGGCGAAACCGAAGAAGCTGTCTGGGACCACGACCTCTGTCGTCGTTTGGAACAGGATGTCGCCTCCTACCGAGACCACGGTGCCACTCGGCGCGAAGACGTTTTCGTCTGAGTAGTTGTACAGAGTCACTACCCCGCTGGCGGGCGTGCGGCGCAGGCGGCGCCCGGTGGCCTCGCCCGGCTGGGTCGAGGTCAGCTGCGGCGCGTCCGGCGTCCGCATCTCCGGCCGCACCTGGTAGCTGATGGGGCCCACCGGCAGCGCCTGCGGTCGGATGGTGATGGTGGCTGACGGCAGCACCACCCCCAGCGCGGCGCCCGCGCCTACCAGGAGGAGCAGCGCGACCCCCGCGGCCATCCATCCAAGGCGCCGCGCGGCGCGTGGGCGCGCCGGCCGCGGCCGGCGCGCGGGGGTCGGGGCCGGCGCCGGAGCACGCGGCACCGGGTAGTTCGCCGGCCGCTGGACCGGGACGGCCTGCGTCTCCTCCATGCCGCGCGGCGCGGTGACGGGCGCCGCGGTGAGCTCCCCGGCCGGCAGGCTGGGGGCGGCAGGCTCGGGCTCGCCGCGCACGACGTGAATCGGGGCGCGCTGGGCCGGCGCCGGTTCCAGCGGCACGGCGCCTTCGGCGTTGGCATCGGCCACGCTGGCGAATGCGGGAATTCCGGCCTCGGCGGCCAGCGCGCGGCCGCCGGCATCGGCCACCAATGCGATGTCGCGCCCCTCCTCTGCCGCCACCTGGGCCAGCAGCCGCAGAGCGACCGCGCTGGTGGTTGCCTTGCTGCGCCCCGTGGCCACCAGCACCACCCGGGAGCTATCGGCCTCACGCAGGCGGCGAACCACCGTGGTGATCTCGTCGTCGGGCTCCAGGTAGAGGAGCTGGGTGTGGTCGGCCATAGCGCTACAGCTGCATGGCGCGCACCGCGCGGCGCATGGCGCGCTCCGCGGCGGTGGCCTGCAAGTCGATGATCAGCGCCTGGTGGGCCAGCGCCATCGGTGTCACGTCCTGGCGGGTGTGGAGCTCGCCGGTCGCGTCCCGCAGCCCGGCCACGTCCTGCGGGCCCAGCGCCGAGACCTGGGGACGGCGGGCGAACGGCAGGCGGCGCCACCAGCCGTCGTCCGCCAACGCTTCGGTGATCTGCGGCAGCTCCGCGCCGCCGCCGCACAGGTAGACGCGCGCCGGCAGCAGCTCACCGGCAGCCAGGTCGCCAATCATCAGCTCCACGCCGCGCCGCCACACGGCCGCATCCTCGGCCAGCGCGTCACGCAGGTCGTGCGACGGGACCTGCTCCGGCAGCTCGTCGGAGGTGGCGGCCAGCTTCAGCATCTCGGCGCGCGTGAAGGACAGGCCGAAGCGCT
>DATBIY010000015.1:0-2960 GCA_036556695.1 Candidatus Limnocylindria bacterium | reverse complement strand
CACGCGGTACGCTGTACGGCGATGCAGGCACAGGCACCCGGCCGACTCCACGCAGACCTGGCGGAGCTGCTCCAGATCACGCGCTCCGCCGAACGCGACCTGTTCGCCATGCTCACACCGGAGCAGCGCGACGCTCCGGGCACCATCGGGGAGTGGTCAGCCAAGGACGTGCTGGCTCACCTGGCGGCCTGGCGCGCAATCGAGGCGCGGCGGCTGCAGGCGACGGCACGCGGAGAGCCGTACCCGGCTGAGGATCCATCGGTCCACGAGCGCATTGATGACTCGAACGCGACGCTGTACGCGCAGCGCGCCGCCTGGTCCTGGGATCAGGTGGATGCCGCGGCCGATGCCAGCGTGCAGGAGCTGCTGGCGGCCATTCACCTGAGCAGCCATGACGTGCTGTGCGAGTGCGAGGACACGGTGACGGGGATCGGCGCCAATGGCGCGAACCACGGCATGGCGCACCTGTCCGACGTCGCCCGGCTGGCGGAAGATGCTGGCGGACAGGAGCGCTACGGGCAGTTCGCCCGGGAGCTGGAGACCGTGCTCGCGCGGCGCCACCTGCGTCCGCTGGATACCGGCGTGATGCTCTACAACATCGCGTGCCATCGAGCCGTCACCGGCGACTCCGAGGAGGCACGGCGGCTGCTGCGGCTGGCCTTCGGCTTCCGGCCGCAGCTCCGCGAGTCGGCAAAGGGCGACCCGGACCTCGTATCGCTGCCCGATGCCGCCGCGCTTTAGTCACCGGGTGACTGAATCGACGGGGGAACCCGCTCAGCCAGGTCGTTCCAGTGTCATCCCATTCGCCCTATGACTGAAATGACGCTGGAGCCCGATTTCCGTGGCGTTCCTTCGTCCATTCATTCACTCCGTGACTACTCACCTCCGCGCCGCAGCTAGGCCGGGTGCTCCTCGGCGGTGGTGGCCGGCGAGTTGCGGCGCCAGGGCACTTGCCGAGCGTTGACCAGGGCGATGCCCGCGATCACCAGCGCCGTGCCCAAGATGATCCGCGCGTCGACCGGTTCGTGGAGCACCGCGGCGCCGAGCACGATGCCAAAGACCGGCAGCAGATATGCCACCAGAGAGGTGCGGGTCGCGCCCCATTCGCGCAGCAGCCGAAAGAACACCAGGTAGGCAGTGCCGGATCCCAGCAGACCCAGCCACACCACTGCAAAGATCGCGTCGAACCGAGGGGGCACGCTCAGCGGCCACTCGAAGGCGATGGCCAGGATGCCGGTCATCAGCATGGCGAATCCGACCTGGAAGACCGCGGGGATCATCGGCCGCAGGCCATGCACGTTGCGTCGCGCGTAGACAGCGCCGGCGGCATACGAGATGGATGAACCGATGAGGGCCACGGCGGCCAGCACATCGGTCCCTGCCAGCACGCCAGGGTCGAAGCCGACGAGGATGGCCACACCAATGAATCCCACCGCCAGCCCGGCAATTCGCGGAGCGGTAATGGTCTCCTCGACCAGCGCGACGGCCGCGATCAGGATGGTAAAGAGCGGCACGCTGCCGTTGAGGATGGCCGCCAGCGTGGAGTCGACGCTCTGTTCGGCGAACGTGATGAGGCTGAACGGCAGCCCCACGCTGAGCACCGCCATCACCAGCAGGTGCCCATACATGCGCGGGCTGCGTGGCAGCGCCTCCCGGGCGACGGCAACCACCACCGCCAGCAGCACGAAGCCGATGAGCAGCCGTGTGGCGACCAGGGTGAAAGGCTGCAGGCCTGCGTCGACGCCGATCTTGATGAACAGGTAGCTGCTGCCCCACAGGAAGCCCAGCAGGATGAAGAGCAGCCAGTCGATGGGCGGCGTGCGAGTGGTCATGGAGCTCCCAGGGATGCGCGCGGCTGGTGGCATGGGTGAAACGGCCGGCGGCAGCGGACCGTGAGATCCCAGCGCACGTAGCCTACGCCTCATTCCTGACATCAGCCGTCCTGTTTGGCTTTGGCATGAACGAGGCGGTGAACGCAGAACCCGCCATTCCGGTATTCGGGATGTGCACCGATTGGCGCGCTCCGGCGCAATCCTGCTTGGGGCGCTCGTCGGCTGCACATCCGCGACGGCCACGCCATCCGCCAGTCCAGGCGCCAGCGCCCCGAACTCCCCCGGCCAGGTGGATGCCCGCCTGGAAACCGTGGTGGAGGGGCTGACCGCACCCATCGGCCTGGTGTCCGTGCCGGGAATGGATGGCACCAACCTCGTCCTCAACCAGACGGGCCTTGTCCAGCTCCTCCAGAATGACGCGCTGGCAGACGAGCCGTTCCTCGACCTGCGCGACCGGGTCATCGACCTGTTCCCGGATTACGACGAGCGCGGCCTGCTGGGCGTGGCCTTCCATCCCGCGTTCGCGGAGAACCGCCGCCTGTTTGCGTACTACGGCGCGCCGGTCCGCGCGCAGTCGGAAGGCGGCGGCCCGCACGACCACACGAACACCCTCAGCGAGTTTCAGGTGGCGTCCGACGGCCGCTCGGCGGACCCCGCGTCGGAGCGCATCCTGCTGCAGTTCGAGCAGCCGCAGTTCAACCATTCGGGCGGTGGCCTGGGCTTCGGGCCGGATGGCTACCTTTACCTGGGCACTGGCGACGGCGGCGGCACCGGCGACGACGATCCTGGCCACTCTCCACTGGGCAACGCGCAGGACCTGGCGAAGCTCAACGGCAAGATCCTGCGCCTTGACGTCGACAGTGGCGAGCCCTACGCCATACCACCTGGCAATCCATTCGCCGATACGTCTTCGGGCGCCCGCCCGGAGATCTACGCCTACGGCTTCCGCAACCCGCAGGGCATCACGTTCCGCCCGAGCGACGGCAAGGCGTTCATCATCGAGCACGGCCCGGGCCGCGACGACGAGATCACGCCGCTCGCCGCCGGCGGCAACGGCGGGTGGAACCCAGTGCCCGGCTACAACGAGCAGGTCCCGATGACGGACCTCGCCAAGTACCCGCGCGCCCT
>DATBIY010000014.1:0-4480 GCA_036556695.1 Candidatus Limnocylindria bacterium | reverse complement strand
CTGCTCACCTTCGCCTGGCGATTCCGACGCACGTGAAGTTGGCGAGGGGTGCCCACCCTCGCGCACATCGTCAGAGCGCTGCGACCAGCGTTTCCTCGATGACTTCCGCCGCGCCATTGCCGGCGGCTGCCGCCGGGGCATCGGCCGGGTGGCCGTCCGGGCCGGCAGCGGCGATGTTCTGCGCCTCCTTGGCGTACTCCTTCTTGCCGCGACCGGAGAGCATCTCCAGCGACGCGACCACCACCTCCGTTTTCCAGTGGCGCACGCCGGCGTCAAGTTGGGCCACGGGGCCATCACGGTCGGGACAGGGGCATGGTCACCTGGTAGCCAAGCGCAACAACCTGAATTTCCCCATTCCAGACGCCGACAGCTGCGCGATTATACCGGTCTTGTATGGGCGCTTTGGGTGGAGGACCCTTGCCCATAGGGCCGTCGATGTAGCAGAGGGTTGCGTAGTCATCTTCGCGTGCCAAAGGCCAAAGTGGAGGCGAAGCATGTAGTGGCTGCAATGACCGGATGGCCCCTACCGTCGATCCAAGCGCAGCTTCAACATGATGCTCCGCGCCATAGCTTCGCAAGACGTCGTCACAGTCTGCCGCGGCGCTGCCTGGGAACTGGCAAGCAGCCAACTGGATCGTCAATAAGGCGCTGCCGAGCCGGAGCATCACTCAGACCTTCCTGCGCGCCGTCACCTACGGCTTGCTGCCCACTCACTGGGCGTATCCGGTGCCAGCGTTCCTTCAAATCCGGCTGCATCAAGTACCACTTCTGAGCCAAGCTACGCCACTTGCCGCGCCGAGGGCGCACGCGATTGCTGCGAGTACCAACTTGAGCGACTGTTGGCGTACACCGGACGTCAGCATGGCGCGTTTTCACTCGCCTTCCAAATGTGTCGGGATTTTCCATCGCCTTGAACTCGAGTGCAATGGGCAAATGGTGGACATCCGCCCAGGCCCGCGAGGTCCATTTGGTCGGTCAGATACGGTTACGCCCCCATGGGCTGCCGTGCGCGCCGATGCAGCCTTCGCTTCCTAGTTTGGGACTGGGAACAGGGTGCAATCCCCGAGGCGCGGCTGATCGCTAAGAGGCGTTCATCCTGCCGGCGCACGCGAGCAGGCGAGGGGTGCCCGCCCTCGCCCGGATGTTCAGAGAGCTGCGACCAGCGTCTCCTCGATGACCTCGGCCGCGCCGTTGCTGGCGGCCGCCGCTGGAATTTCGGCCGGGAGGCCGTCCGGACCGGCGGCGGCGATGGTCTGCGCCTCCTTGGCGTACTCCTTCTTGCCGCGCCCGGACGATCGCGGCAGCCAAGACGAACCAATTACCGGCGGCCCATTTCTCCTGTATGCCGCCTACGAGGACGATCCCCGCCGCGGCGAAGAGCGATGCCAAGCCAAACCCAATCGCGTAGCCAATGGCGACCTCGCCGATGCTCATCTCTGGACGACCCTCGAACCCGGCCATTGATCGCGCGAAGGGAACAGCCACCAAGGTCCCGCCGACAAACCACAGTGCTTCGGCAAGCAGGGCAATGCCAATCAGTCGGCGCATCGACGTACCTTACCTTTGGGAGGATCGGCGGGGGACGACGATGACCGATCCCCCCGTGAAGGTCAGAGGGCGACGAGGGCTTCCTCGGTGAGCTCGCCTTCGCCATCGGCAGTGGTTGCGGTCTCAGTCGGCAGCCCATCCGGACCAGCTGCGGCGATGGTCTGCGCCTCCTTGGCGTACTCCTTCTTGCCGCGCCCCGACAGCATCTCCAGCTGGTTGATCACGACCTCCGTTTTCCAGTGGCGCACGCCCGCGTCGTCGTCCCACTGACGGGTCTGCAGCCGGCCTTCGACGTCGACCAGCTGCCCCTTCGACAGGAACTGCCCGCACACTTCGGCCAGGCGATCCCACGCGACCAGGTTGTGGTACTCGGTACGCTCCGCCGCGCCGCTGCCGCGGAACTCGTTGGTGGCGATCACGAAGTTCGCGACCGGCTTGCCCGACGGCAGCGTCCGCAGCTCCGGATCCCTCGTCAGCCGCCCGACCAGCATCACCTTGTTCATGCCGTTAATCCTCCTGCCCAGCACCTGGGCCACGTCGGCGCGGCCGGGCGAGACGGCTGCCGAGTGCTCGGGATGCTAGCCAGGGCCGCTTACCAGCCGATGCGCTGGCGCTTATCGACGTGCGGCGGGCGAGCGAGCTCAGGAACTGGATTCGGCCGCGCGCTTCATGCCCTCGGCCTCCAGGCTCATGTAGCGGTTGGTCAGGTCGCGGTACATCCGGCCGATGATGGGCACCAGCAGGCCGGTCATCTCGAAGGTCAGCGCCAGGCGCGCCCGGTCATCGGCCAATAGCTCGATGCGGTGGCCTGCCACGTTGGTGACGCCGCCGGTCTTCTGCACCCACTCGAAGTAGGACGGCGCGTCCCAAGCCGTGATCTCCCAGGTGCCCTCGGGAAGCTTCGGCTGCTTCAGCCGCACGCGGCTGCCCTTTGCCAATGGCACCGGACCGAGAAGCTCGACGCTGTCGACCGTCTCGATGCGCTCCGGCCAGCGATGTATGTCGCTGACCATCTCCCAGACGCGCTGTTGGGAGGCGTTGATGTCGATCGATTTCTCGAACCGCATGGTGCCCGCTCAGCCCTTCTGCGCCGCGGCAGCCAAATCCTCGGCGTAGAAGATGATGTCGATCTCGCCGGGCGAGCGCCCTTCGGCGGTGAGCAGCGCCGCCGCCTCGGAGCGGTGCTGGGTGCCATGGTTCATGACGTGCAGCAGCATGTGCCACACCGGCACGCCTTCGTGGACGTAGGCGATGAATCCGTCAGTCAGGGTCGGAAGCCACTCGTCGGTGACTCGCCACTCATCCTCCCAGCGTCGGCGGAGCTCCTCGACCGTGAGCAGCGGCTCGAGCTCGGGCCGGGGCGTCTCGCCGGTCTGCTGGAAGCCGGTCCGCCAGCGCTGCGCCGCCCCCAGCTGGTGCACCAGGATGCCGCCCAGCCCGCGCTCATCGACCACGTTGGTGCGGCCCCACAGCTCCGGGTCGATGCCATCCAGCTGGTCCAGCACCCGCCGGGTCGCCCAGCGGTCGTAGTCGTACATGAATCGCACCTGGTCTGGCTGCATGAATCCCTCGCTAGTCGGTCTTGTCGTGCACGAGCCGATACGCCTCACGGCGTGGCACGCCGGCCGCGCGCAGCAGGTCGATGGTGGCACGCTCGGCCAGGTCGTGTTGGCGGGCGGCCGCCAGCAGGGCCGCCGCATCGGCCCCGGCCCTCGGCGCCTGCGAAATGGCCGATACCACCACCGTGAACTCGCCGCGCGGCTGACCGAGCCGTTCCGCGACCGCCGCCGGGGAGCCGACCAGCGTCTCCTCGTGCCGCTTCGTGATCTCCCGCGCCACCGCGACCGACGCCGCGGGCACAGCGGACGCCAGCGCCGCCAGCAGCCCCTGGATGCGGTGTGGCGCCTCGAACAGCACCAGCGGCAGCCCAAGGCCGCCTGCCGCGTCGAGCAGGGCCTTGAGGCGCGCGGTACGGGCGCCAGCCGGCCGCGCCGGCAGGAAGCCACCGAAGACGAAGCCGCCCGCCTCCACGCCGGCCAGCGCCATGGCCGCGGTCACGGCGCTCGGCCCGGGCACGACTTCCACGACGGCGCCCGCTCCGCGCGCCGCGGCAACCATGGCCGCGCCCGGGTCCGAGACGGCGGGCATGCCGGCGTCTGTGGTCAGCGCCAGCGTCTCGCCCGCCGCCAGGCGGCTGAGCAGCTCCGGCACGCGGGCGGCGGCATTGTGCTCGCTGAAGGAGAGCATCGGCCGCCGGACTTCGAGACGGGCCAGCAGGCGGGCGGCAAGCCGCGTGTCCTCGGCGACCACCAGGTCGGCGCTGCGCAGCGCCTCGGCGGCCCGCGGCGTCAAGTCCCCCAGGTTGCCGATGGGCGTGCCAACCACCACCAGCCGGCCGCGACCGTCAGCCACGAACCCTCACGAGCCCCGCCGAGAGCCGGGTCGGCGCCGCGGGTAGAGATGGTCGATTCCCGGCGTGCGCAGCGAGACCTTGGCCACCGGCGGCAGCTGGCGCTTGTACTCCATCCGCGCGACCGTTCCGGCCACACGGTGGACGAGCCGGGCATCCAGCCCGGCGCTGATGCATCGGTCCACCGTCCAGCGTCGGTCGACCAGGGCGTACAGGGCGCGGTCCAGGTCGTCGTAGGAGGCCCCCAGCTCGCCCTCGTCACTCTGCCCGGGCCACAGGTCGGCCGATGGGGGCTTCGACAGGATGGCCTCGGGCACGCCCAGACACTCCGCCACCGCCCGCAGCTGGCTCTTGTACAGGTCGCCGATGGGCTGCAGGGCAGCCGCCATGTCGCCGTACAGCGTGCCGTAGCCGAGCAGCGCCTCGGTCTTGTTGCTGGTGCCGATGACCAGCGCGTCGAACGCGGCCGATCGGTCGTAGAGCACGATCATCCGCAGCCGCGCCATGACGTTGCCGCGGCGG